>JAISFM010000179.1 GCA_031263605.1 Clostridiales bacterium
TGCACCACATGAAGCCTGTTGCGAATGCACCACATGAAGCCTGTTGCGAATGCACCACATGAAGCCTGTTGCGAATGCACCACATGAAGCCTGTTGCGAATGCACCGCCGCATTGCTCATAAAACACGGCATGTCATTGCGAGGAGCGCGAACGCCCCGCGTGTCATTGCGAGGAGCGCGAAGCGCGACGCGGCAATCTCTACCGTACAGTGGAACGCCCACGCGCTTTCCTCTCTCATTCCGATTGCGCAATCCCATGTCATTTCGAGCGCAGTCGAGAAATCTCCCACATATTCGCCTAACTCCCGTCATTCCGTGCGCCTGTCCGTCATTCCGTGCGCCCGTGAGAGCGTACAAACAGCGTTGCCGCGTGTCATTGCGAGGAGCGCGAAGCGCGACGCGGCAATCTCTACCAAACACAGGAACGCCCATGTACAATGTCATTGGAACGCCCGCGCGTGCCGTCATTTCGAGCCCGGTCAGAATAAAGCGTCCGCGCTAAAAAGTTTTCGCTCACGGGCAAGAAACATACAGCATACTAAAAGTTGCTTCTGGCGTCAGCATCCGAACTTCTCAATTCTCAATTCTCACTTTCGTTTCGCGCCGACATCCGAAACTTTTCAATTTTCAATTATTCTTTATCGTCCTCGCCGTCGTCAAGCAACCCGTCCCCGCCGTCTTCCCCGTCACCCTCGTCCTCGGGCAACTTATCGAACGCGTCGCCAAAATCGAACTCGGCCTCGTCCTCGAACAAAGCGTCCTCTTTGGCCTTCTCCTTGGCTTTCGCCTTCTCCTCCGCCAGAGCGGCCGGCTCCTCGTCGTCCTCGCCCACAAAGTCGTCCGCGGGGACGGGGGCGGAAACGGGGACGGGCTCGCTCACGCCGCCGCCTTTCACAAGGTCGAAACCGCCGAAGTCGTCGGACAGTTCGCTCAGCATCCTCTTTTTCATGTCGTCGTCGAGGAAATCGCCCGCGTCCTCCATCAAACTTTTCAGGCTGATCTCCTCCTTGTCCTCGGTCAGGACTTTCACGTCCAACGCGAGGGACTGCAACTCCTTGATCAGCACCTTGAACGATTCCGGGACGCCCGGCTCGGACACGTTCAAGCCCTTTACGATGCTCTCGTATGTCTTGACGCGCCCGACGATGTCGTCGGATTTGACGGTCATGATCTCTTGCAGGATATTGGCCGCGCCGTAGGCGTACAACGCCCAGACCTCCATTTCGCCGAAACGCTGACCGCCGAACTGCGCCTTGCCGCCCAACGGCTGCTGCGTGACCAACGAGTACGGCCCCGTCGAACGCGCGTGAATCTTGTCGTCCACAAGGTGGACGAGTTTCAGCATGTACATGTAGCCGACCGTGACGCGGTTCTCGAAGGGCATCCCCGTGCGGCCGTCGAACAACTCGATCTTGCCGTCCACGGTGTCGCCCGTCGCAATCGCGTTGTCGCGCAGAAGGGATTTGATGTCCTGCTCGTTCGCGCCGTCGAACACGGGCGTGGCGATGTGCCAGCCCAAAGTCTTGGCCACAAGCCCCAAATGGACTTCCAACACCTGCCCGATGTTCATACGCGAGGGGACGCCCAACGGGTTCAACACGATTTCGAGGGGCGTGCCGTCGGCCATGTACGGCATGTCCGCCTCGGGCAGGATGCGCGAGATAACGCCCTTGTTGCCGTGCCGCCCGGCCATTTTGTCGCCGACCGAGATTTTGCGCTTTTGCGCGATATACACGCGCACCAATTTGTTGATGCCCGGCGGGAGTTCGTCGTGGTTTTCGCGGTCGAAGGTTTTCACGTCCACGACGATGCCCCCCTCGCCGTGCGGGACGCGCAGACTGGAATCGCGCACCTCGCGCGCCTTCTCGCCGAATATAGCGCGCAGGAGCCGCTCCTCGGGGGTCAGTTCGGCCTCGCCCTTCGGGGTGACCTTGCCGACCAAAATATCGCCGCTGCGCACCTCCGCGCCCACGCGGATGACGCCCTCCTCGTCAAGGTCCTTCAACGCCTCCTCGCCGATGTTGGGAATGTCGCGGGTGATGTCCTCCGCGCCCAATTTGGTCTCGCGCGCCTCGATTTCATGCTCCTCGATATGGATCGAAGTGAACACGTCGTCCTTGACCAGCCTCTCGCTGATCAAAATCGCGTCCTCGTAGTTGTAGCCCTCCCACGACATGAAGCCGATCAGTATATTGCGCCCCAACGCGAGTTCGGTGTTTTCGGTGGACGGGCCGTCGCACAGCACGTCCCCCTTTTTCACGACGTCGCCCTTTTTCACAAGGGGACGCTGGTTGATGCAGGTGCCTTGGTTGCTGCGCTCGAATTTTTGCAGCGTGTATTTGTCCTTCTCGCCCTTGGCCGTCTTGACGACGACCTCGTCGGCCGAAACGTAATCGACCGTCCCGTCGCGGCGGCAAAGCACCATGACGCCGCTGTCATAGGCGACCTTGTACTCCATGCCCGTGCTGATGATCGGCGATTCGGGGCGCAGCAGGGGGACGGCCTGCCGCTGCATGTTGGAGCCCATCAAGGCGCGGTTGGTGTCGTCGTTTTCCAAGAAGGGGATCAAAGCCGTCGCGACCGAGACCAACTGGCGCGGGCTTACGTCCATAAAATCGGCCTGCCCGCGCTCGACCTCGGCAATCTCGTCGCGGTGGCGCGTCATGACGCGCTCGTTCGCGAACCAGTCGTTCTCATCGAGGGGCTCGTTGGCCTGCGCGACGGTATAGCGGTCCTCCTCGTCGGCGGTCAAATAGACGATTTCCTCGGTGACGGATTTCCTTTCCTTGTCTATGCGGCGGTACGGCGATTCGATAAAACCGTACTCGTTGACCCGCGCGTAGGTGGACAACGAGCCGATCAAGCCGATGTTCTGGCCCTCGGGGGTCTCGATCGGGCACATGCGCCCGTAGTGCGAATAGTGGACGTCGCGGACGTCGAAACTCGCGCGCTCGCGGTTCAAGCCGCCGGGCCCCAAAGCGGACAGTTTGCGCTTGTGCGTCAACTCGGCGATCGGGTTGGCCTGGTCCATGAACTGCGACAACTGCGACGAGCCGAAAAACTCCTTGATCGCGCTGGTCACGGGTCGGATGTTGATCAAATTCTGCGGCGAAATCTGCTCCGCGTCGGAGGACTGCATCCGCTCGCGTATAACCCGCTCCAAACGGGACATACCTATACGGAACTGGTTTTGCAGCAACTCGCCGACGCTGCGGATGCGGCGGTTGCCCAAATGGTCGATGTTGTCCACCGCGCCGACGCCGTAACGCAAACCCAAGGTATAGTTGACCGTCGCGACGACGTCGTCGTTCAAAATATGCTTGCATACGAGGCGGTCCTTGTTCGCCGCGATCGCCTGCCTCTTATCCTCGTCGGTCTCCGCGCCCTTCAAAACCTCGACGAGGGTCGGGTAATGGACGCGCTCCAAAATCCCCAACGCCTTCGGCTCGCAGGGGAACACCGCGTCCAGATCGACCGTGTTGTTGCCCGTGACGATGAAAGCCCGCCCGTCGGGGCGCAGGACGGCGACCTCGTTGATCCCCGCGTTCTGTATGGCCTTCGCGACATCCTCGGAAATCACCTCGCCCTTCCCCGCGAACACCTCGCCCGTCTCGGCGGACACGACGTCCCCCGCGCTCGCCTTGCCCGCGATACGGGCCGCCAACGCGAGTTTTTTGTTGAATTTATACCGCCCCACCCGCGCCAAATCATAGCGGCGGGCGTCGAAAAACATGTTGTTGACGTGGGTCTTGACGCTCTCGAACGTCGGGATTTCGCCGGGGCGCAACCGCTTGTTCAACTCGAACAAGCCGTCCTCCTCGGTTTTCGCGGGGTCGCGCTCGCAGGTCAGTTTGATGACGGGGTCGTCGTGGAACAGTTCCAGAATCTGCTCGTCGGTGCCGTAGCCCAAACTGCGCAGCAGGACGGACACGGGGATTTTGCGGGTGCGGTCAACGTGGACGCTGAGCGTCCCGCCGACGTCCTCCTCAAATTCGAGCCACGCGCCGCGCGAGGGGATGACCGTCGAGTCGAAAATGTCGCGGCCGGTTTTGTCCTTGCCGGTGCCGCAATAGACGCCGGGGCTGCGCACGAGTTGGCTGACGACGACGCGCTCCGCGCCGTTGATGATGAAACTGCCGTTGGGGGTCATCAGAGGGAAGTCGCCCATAAAGATTTCCTGGTCGATGACCTCGCCGGTTTCCTTATGGACGATGCGCGCCTTGACCTTCATCGGGACGGCATAGGTAGCGTCGCGGTCCTTGCATTCCTTTTCGGAATATTTGGGCGCGCCTTCCAGCGAATAGTCCAAAAAGTACAACTCCAATTTGCCGCTGTAATCGAGGATGGGCGAAAAGTCGCGAAAGACCTCGCCGATTCCGTCCTTAATAAAGGCCTCGTAGGAGCGTTTTTGGAGTTCGATCAAGTACGGCACCTCCAAGATGTCCTTAATCTTGGAAAAGGTACGCCTTTCCCGATTGCCGAACTTCGCTTTTTTGATCCCCGGTTTGTTGGTCGCTGTCGTCATGAAGGTTTCCTTTCTATCCTTAATTTATTTATTAACCGCGTTTGCTTTATATATTAGACGCATTAATGCATGTCATTTTCGAGCCCCGCCCCGTCATTGCGAGAAGCGCGACGAAGCAATCTCTACCGAACACGAAACGCCGCTCTTTTGACAGAGATTGCCGCGCCCCGACCTTGCGAGAAGCGCGAGAACGCCCTGCCCCGCGCCCCGTCATGTCGAGCGAAGCCGAGAAATCCCCGACAATCTCCCTTACTTTCCACTTTTTATCTTTTATCCACTATCTTTTAGCGCGGCCTTTCAATCGCTTTACAAGGCGCATTTTTTGTTGTATACTATGTTCGGTCGGGTCGATGTACGGTTTTCATTTTTCGGCGGTTTTAAAATTGGGGGGTCTCGAAAAGGTTCCCGCCGAACGACAATTGTTATAGTAGGTTAATAAAGAGAATTTAAATACAATCCTGCAAAAGTGCATGGACAGACTTTGAGCGACAAAACAGCATTTTAATATAATACCATATACACGGGACATTTGTCAACTGATTTTCAGCGGTTTTCCGAAAACAAGTCAAACAAGCCAAGCCGGCCAAACAAGTCAATAGGCCCCGATTGAAAGGGCGCCCGCCCATCCCCCGCTTTTGCGCCCTGCCCTTACCTGCGGACGGCGCACCGCGAACCGGCATTGAAAAAAAGCAAAAACTTTATTTAAATATTTGGTCGTATTTGACATATCCCCGCATTGTTAAATCATTTGACAAAATAATACAAGATGTGCTATAATAAACACATATGTGAAGTGTATCCACAAAGAAACATATGCGCGATTCGCGTAAACTGTTTCTTTTGCGGGTGGGAAATGCACTGAAAAATGTTTTACTCCAAACAAAACCGGGCGCGCCCGTTTTTGTTTGTTTTTTCCATAGAGGTTCCTCTATGGAAAAAACAAGAATATTTAGGGACAATAACGTTTTACATAATCCGGCCGCAAGAATTTTTTTGCCACATGTCCGGATGTAACGAGCCGCGAACAGATTTGCTTAAAACTTGAAAAAAAACGAGGAGTACAGTACCTGTGAAACAGATTAAAAGTGAATATAACCCGTGTTTAGCCCCCAAAGCCACGCGCGTTGAACGGGGGCAACTTGTTCTTGGGTGGCTTTTTGCGGTTGCTCTTTCGATATTGTCAATCGCGCTGATTGCGCTTGTTCCGAACGGATTGACCGCCCAAGCGGAAGCGAGCGGCGACCCGCCCGTTATTACGCTTTTGGGGCCGGAAACGCTTTACCTCGAAAAAGGGACAAGTTATAAAGAATACGACGCGACTGCCTATGATACGGAGAACGGCGATTTGACCGACAGTATTGCCGTAAATAGCGATGCGGTCAATATCAATGTTGTAAATACATATTCGGTAACATATTCCGTTACGGACGAGGACGAAAATACGGCGCGAGAAACGCGGACGGTCATAGTATACGATACGGAACCGTTCGCGCCGACGGGGCTCGACGACGAAACGATTGGATACGAATCGTCATTTGACTTGCGTTCGGGCGTTTCCGTATCGGACGGTGGCGCGACTGTCGATTCCATAGAGGAAGAGACGGAATTTAGTACCGTCACCGTCGGCCACCACAAATTGATATATAATATCAGCGTATCCGGCGGCGGCGATAAAAATTTTCGACTTACGCGGATCGTTACGGTGGAGCCGTATTCGGCGATTCAATCCGGCGATGTATATGACGGCTCGGCGGTATTGGATGTTTTAGGCGGCGCCGCCCACGTGAACGGGGCGGCGTTCAACCGAAACGATGTTTTTTCAACGCCCGGCGACAGCGAAATCGTAATCACGGGAATTAACGGCTATGAGAAGACAATCCCGTTTACCGTGAACTTGATTCAGGCGGGCATAATTCCGAATTATAAATATGAAGAACCGGTCGCGCTGGCTTTCAGCGGCGGCGCGGCGGTTTTGGACGGCAATCAGTATGTAAGCGGCACGACGGTTGCCACGAAAGGGAATCATACGATACGGATAACCGGCGCGGGCGGGTTCGAGTGGTCGGTATCTTTTTCCATACTGCCGACGGTTTTGAACGTCGCGGACGGTTGGGTTTATTCCACTGCGATTTATCCGAATATCAACGCCGAAAACATGACGCTTAACGGCAACCCTTATACAAGCGGAACACAGATTGCAACATCCGGATACTATACGCTTGTCATATCGGGTACGGGCGGGTATACGAAAACCCTTTATTTCACCGTGTCGCCGAATATTAGCGGCGTGATTGACGGCACGGAATATGTCTCGGCGGTAACGCCCGTCGTCGCCAACGCGCAAAGCCTCACGCTGAACGGCAACTCCCATACGAGCGGAACGGCAATTTCAAAGGCGGGCAATTATACGCTTCAAATAAACGGCGTGGGCGGGTATAGCAAGATTATATCCTTTTCGATAAAATTAGCGTTTAGCGGCGTGTCGGATAACGGCATGTATCTATACTCTGTTATTCCTGTGATTAGTAATGCGGTAAGCCTTACGCTTAACGGCAACTCCTATACGAGCGGAACACCGGTTGAAAAATTCGGATACCATACGCTTGTTATAACGGGCGTGGGCGGGTTTACGCAAACCCTGCATTTCACCGTACTGCCGAATATTGGCGGCGTGACGGACGGCGAGGAACGCGCCTCGGCGATAACTCCCGTCGTAGCCAATGCGCAAAGCCTTACGCTGAACAGCAACCCTTATGAGAGCGGAACACAGGTTGAAAAATTCGGATACCATACGCTTGTTATAACGGGCGTGGGCGGGTTTACGCAAACCCTGCATTTCACCGTGCTGCCGAATATTGGCGGCGTGACGGACGGCGAGGAACGCGCCTCGGCGATAACTCCCGTCGTAGCCAATGCGCAAAGCCTTACGCTCAACGGCAACCCCTATGTCGGAACGAAGATTTCGGAGGTGGGCAATTATACGCTTGTTATAAAGGGTGTGGGCGGGTATACGCGAACCCTGCATTTCACCGTGCTGCCGAATATTAGCGACGTAACGGATGGCAAGGAATACGACCCTGCGGTAATAATCCCCATCATAGATAACGCGCAAAGCCTTAAACTTAATGGCAAATCCTATACGAGCGGAATGCCGATTTTTTATGTGGGCACTTACACGCTCCAAATAAACGGCGTGGGCGGATATAGCAAGACTATATCCTTTTCGATTAAATTAGCAATTGACAACGTGGTTGACGGCACGGAATATACCTCATCGGTGACTCCCATTATAGCCAATGCGCAAAGCCTTACGCTCAACGGCAACCCCTATGTCGGAACGAAGATTTCGGATGTGGGCAATTATACGCTTGTTATAACGGGCGAGGGCGGGTATAGCAAGACGGTATCCTTTTCAATAAAATTAGTGATTAACAACGTTGCGGATAACGGCACGTATACCGCCGCCGTTACCCCTATTATCCATAACGCGCAAAGCCTCACCCTTAACGGCAGCACTTATACGAGCGGAACGCAGATTGTGAATTTCGGGTATCATACGCTTGTCATAACGGGCGCGGGCGGATATACGCGAACCCTGCATTTTACCGTGCTGCCGAATATCAGCGGCGTGGCGGATAACGGCATGTATACCGCCGCCGTTACTCCTATTATCTATAACGCGGCAAGCCTCGCCCTTAACGGCAGCACTTATACGAGCGGAACGCAGATTGTGAATTTCGGGTATCATACGCTTGTTATAACGGGCGCAGGCGGGTATACGCAAACCTTGTATTTCACCGTGCTGCCAAATATCAGCGGCGTAACGGACGACACGGAATATATCGCGGCTGTAACTCCCGTTGTCGCTAACGCTAATGCCAACACGCAAAGCCTCACTCTTAATGGCAAAGGTTATGAGAGCGGAACGGCGATTTCTGGCGCGGGCAATTATACGCTTGTCATAACGGGCATGGGCGGGTATACGCGGAGCCTGTATTTCACCGTGCTGCCGATTATTGTCGGCGTGACGGACGGCGGCGAGTATCCCGCCGCCGTTACCCCGATTATCGACAACGCGCAAAGCCTTGCGCTGAACGGCAAGGAGTATAAGAGCGGAACGGCGATTCCCAACGTAGGCAATTATACGCTCCGAATAAACGGCGCGGGCGGGTATAGCAAGACCGTATCCTTTTCGATAACAAAATTCATAATCGACGGGATAGAAAATAACAAAATATATGCCGCC
>JAISFM010000322.1 GCA_031263605.1 Clostridiales bacterium
GCCCTACATAGACAAAGCGCATGTCGGTTTGGATTTTGACAGTCTATTTAACGATTTGGACAAAGACACTATGTAAAACGTTTATGAATAAAAAACAATGCATAAATGAAATTATCGCGGAGTATACCGCGAAAGCAAACGCGCAGAAGACCACGATAGCGCTAAAACTGGCCGCATTGCGTAAAAATGATGAATCTTTCGCCGGTTTAGAGAATGATGTTTCCGCTCTGCGAATTGAGTACGCGCGCCAAAAAGCGAACGGAGCCGCCGATCCGGTTTTAACGGCTCGGCTTCAAACCGCCGAAAAGATTTTTGCCGAATATATGGAAACGCACGATATTGCCATACAACCGAAATGCCATTGCAAAAAATGCGAAGATACCGGCTGGGCAAACGGCAAACTGTGCTCTTGCGTGCGGCAGCGTTTACAAGAAAAAATCACGGAGGCTTCCGGAATTTCATCCATTTTAAAAGATTTCAATGATTCGGGCACAGATTTCTTTCCGGAGAATTTACGCGAAAACCGCGAGAAAATATACCGGCTGATGCGCGATTATTGTAAAAAATTTCCAAACGCGCAATACCGCAACGTTTTCATTACCGGAAGCGTAGGCTCGGGCAAAAGCCATCTTATTTCTTGTATGGCAAACGAAGTCTTGAAAAAAAGCGAAACGGTACAATTCCTCACTTCTTTCGCTTTCGGAAATCAAATGCTGAAAGCAAACTTTGCCCCCATAGACGAACGCGAAAGCCTGATCTCGCCGCTATTGGAAACCGATCTTTTGATACTTGACGATCTCGGCGCGGAACCGGTTTTAAACAATATTACAATCGAATATCTTTATCTTGTGTTGAATGAGCGGCTGATCATTGGGAAAAACACCGTTCTTACGACCAACCTTTCCCCCGCCGATTTCCTCGCCCGCTACGGCAGCCGCGTTTTTTCCCGCGCGATGGACAAAAAGAGCACCTACATAGCCTATATGGACGGGCCCGACCTGCGCCTCAACGCGAGCGGGGCTACGGCAAAATAACGCGGAACGAGCCGCCGCCCTATTGGGGTTTTTAGTGTTCGCGGAAAACAGAACGCGCCCTTACGCGAGCGGGGCAATTTTAACAGAAAAAGGAAAATCATGCGTTACGCCCTCTTACTATGCGCGGGAGCCGGAACCCGTTCGGGCTTGCCCGCCAACAAACTTCTGTACAAAATCCGCGGCAAGGCGGTGGCCGAGTATGCCCTCGACAACTTCGCCGCCGCCCGCGACAACGGCGTTATCGACGAAATCATTCTCATTCACAGCGAAGCCGACCGCGCGGAAATGGAAACGATCGCGGCGCGTTACGGGGCTTTGACCCATACCGGCGGGCCCACGCGCCCCGAATCCGTCCGGCGCGGCCTGCGCTTTTTGCGGGAGCGCGGCGCAAAGGGCGCGGACGTCGTACTGATTTGCGACGGCGCGCGCCCCAACACGCCCCCGTCCCTAATCGCCGCCTGCGCCGCCGCCGCCCGCCGGTCGGGGGGCGCGGTCGCGGCGTATCCCGTCGCGGACACCCTGCGCGCAGTCGAAAACGGCGTTTTCACCCGCGGCGTCCCGCGCGAAAACACCTACGCCGTACAAACCCCGCAAGCCTTTCGTTTCGATGAGATTTGGGAATCGTATGAAAAACTTCCCGAGACCGCCGCAAAGCCCGACGCGCCGAACTTCACCGACAACGGCAACGTTCACGCGGCGGCGAATTTCACCGACGACGGCGGCAACATTCACGCGGCGGCGAATTTTACCGACGACGGCGGCACTGTTCACGCGGCGGCAAATTTCACCGACGACGGCGGCGTTCACGCGGCGACGGGTTTCCGCGCGGAACTTGTAATAGGCTCGCCCGACAACTATAAAATAACCCTGCCGGAGGACTTAAAAAGGTTTGAACGCGAAATCGAACAATCTTCCCTTCCCGTTTCCCAATCCCCGCTTGCCGTTTCCCAAACCCCGACCGAACTTCTCAATTCTCAATTCTCAATTCTCACTTCCCATTTCCCCCGCGTCGGCGTAGGCTCCGACACTCACCGCCTCGTTTCCGGCCGGCCGTTGATTCTCGGCGGCGTGCGCATCCCTCACGATAAAGGCCTGCTTGGGCACAGCGACGCCGACGCGCTTATTCACGCGGTCATGGACGCGCTTTTATCGGCGGCGGGCTTGCGCGACGTCGGTTTTTATTTCCCGGACAACGATCCGAAATACAAGGGCGCGGACAGTTTAAAACTGCTCGCCGAGGCCCGCGCCAAAATCGAACAAGCGGGTTTCCGAACCGTCAACGTTTCGGCGGTAATCTCGGCCGAATCGCCGCGCCTGTCCCCCTATATTGACGACATGCGCGCGCGTCTGGCGGACGTTCTGGGCATACCCCAAAACCGCGTCGGCCTAACGGCCAAAACGGGCGAAGGCCTCGGTTTTATCGGACGCAAAGAGGGCGTCGCGGCCACCGCCTGCGCGACGGTTGTCCATTTGCATTCCTCCCCCGCCAGTCATTGCGAGGAGCGAACGCAGTGAGCAACGAAGCAATCTCTACCCAACACACGAACGCCCCGCCGCGCAAAGTCCTGTCATTCCGAATGCGCATATATGTCATTTTGAGCGAAGTCGAGAAATCTCCCACATTATGCGCATAGTCCTGTATCCTTAACTGTGGGCTGTCCTGCCATTAGAGTTGTTATAGAGATTGCCGCGTTGCGCGTTCCGCGCTCCTCGCAACTTTCCAAAGGCATAAGAAAAAAGCCCGCCTGTTGCGGCGAACCTTTTCGGGAACCGTTAGAATTGTTACGAAAATTAATACCTGTCTTTGGAATTGCGCTTACGCGCCGCCTCCGATTTCTTTTTCCGGCGCACCGAGGGTTTCTCGTAATGCTCCTTGCGGCGGAGGTCGCCCATGATATTGTCCTTTTGGCACTTGCGTTTAAAACGCTTGATTGCGTTTTCCAAGGACTCGTTTTCACCGACACGAATTGTGGACATTCTTCTTTCACCTCCTTTTGTCTATCGCTTTTTCTTTAAGGGTGCCCGTAAAGGTATGCCTGTCAAAAGAAAACCGCGATAAGAAAAAGAACTTATACAGGGTTTTATATTTTACAGTTTTAGCATTTGACCGGTTTCGCGCATACATTGATAGTATTATGATACGAATTATCTGCGTCAAATGCCCGCGGCCCTTTAACCGGATTTTGCGTCTTTTTGTCAAACGCTCTTGAAACGAAAACCGCTATCCTTCTGCAACAACCCGATTTTCAGTATCGGGCGCAACGGCGGTTTCGACAACCGGAACAGGTTGGGCGTAAGTTTGCGCGGGAGCGGCGATACGCATCGTTCTCATGCAACGGGTACAGACGTAACCCTTGTGTTTTTTGCCATCCGCCTCAAAGGCAATCTTTTGCAAATTCGCCTCGTAAAAGCGATTGGTCTTGATATTGGAATGGCTGACGAGGTGGCCCGACAGTTTTCCTTTTCCGCAAACCGAACATATTCTGGACATAAAAATACTCCTCTAAAAAAGGGATTCACACGCACCCTTTTAAAACAACCATAATAGTTTATCACAAAATTCGGCGTAACGCAAGCGTTTTTTCGTCGGGAGCGTACAACTAGCGTGGAACATAAACTCATCTCGCGGCCGGTTGCGCCGTAAAAGGCGCGATGCCGACGCTGCTGTCCCTGTTCGCCGTGCAGCGGAAGCCCACCGAAGAGGCGGCGCCGAGGCAAACACAGCCCGCCTGACGCCACGTCTACGCCGTTCTTTATTACCTTCTTGAAATATTCAACACAACCCCCGTCGCGGCCATAAAAACAATGAGCGACGAGGAGCCCGCGCTGATAAAGGGCAAAGGCAAGCCCGTGGGCGGGATGCTGCCCGTGACGACGGCGAGGTTGACCAATACTTGAACGCCTAATACGGCGGCGATGCCCGTCGCGAGGTAACAGCCGAAACGGTCTTTGGCGCGCAGGGCTATCCGCGCCGCCCGCCAAATCAAAAGGATATAGGCAAGAATGATAAACGCCGCGCCGACGAAGCCTAATTCCTCGCCGATGATGCTGAATATAAAATCGCTCTCGGAAAACGGCAGGAACAGGTATTTCTGGCGCGAGTTGAACAGGCCCAAGCCGAACCAGCCGCCCGCGCCCAACGAATAATAGGACTGTATCAGTTGAAAGCCCTCGCCGAGGGGCGACGCCCACGGGTTTAAAAACGCCGCCAAGCGGTTCATGCGGTAAGGCTCCATGACGATTAAGAGCGGCACGGCCGCCGCGAGGGGCAGCGCGGCCATGATAAAATGCTTGACGCGCATCCCCCCCGCGAACAGCATGATCAGCATGACTATGCAGACGACCATTGTAATCGACATGTTCGGCTCGGCGATGATCAGGGCGCACATCGCCCCGCCCGCGCCGAGGACGGGCAGTACGCCCCAAAATTTCCGCATCCGTTCGGGGTGTTTGGACATGTAGGCGGCGGCGAAAATCACAAAGCCGAATTTGGCGAGTTCGGACGCTTGCAGGGTAAAGCCCGGCAAATTGATCCAGCGGCGCGCCCCGTAGTTTTCCACGCCTACGCCCGGAATGAACACCACGCCCAACAGCGCGAAGGACACGATCAGGATCGGGTAATTCAGCCTTTTATATACGCGGTACGGCAGGCGCGACGTGCCGAGCATCGCCAAGCCGCCCAACGCCGCGCCCAAAACCTGTTTTTTAAGGTAAAAGAATTTATCGCCGTATTGCTTTTCGGCGGCGTAACTGCTCGCGCTGTACACCATGAGGATGCCGAACAGGACGAGGAACGCCGCGACGGCAAGCAGTACCCAATCCGCCCCCCGCCCCTTAATCGGCGGCCCGCCCCCTTTCGGCGTTTTCAGATCGAGTTTCCGCAGTTTGAAATCCATCAATTCTATATGTATGTCGGAAAGGGGGAAGTAAGAAGCAGGAAGGGGAATAAGAATTGAAAAGTTAAGGTCGATGCAAGAGGATTATGGAAGATGTAAGAGGGAAGATGCAAGAGGATTATGGAAGAGGGAAGAGGGAAGATGGTCGGTCGCGCGTTTCTCGCGCGGGGGAGCATTATAAAATAAGTCGCGCAATAACGATATATTTTTTGCGCATTCGGGCAAGAAACATAAAGCCGCCGAGAAGTTCCTTTTTGCGCAAGCCTCCGACACTTCGTCCTTCGTCCTTCGTCCTTCCTACTTCGTCCTTAACTTCTCAATTCTCAATTCTCAATTCTCAATTCCCGAAACCCCTCGACTATCCCGCAAAACG
This sequence comes from Clostridiales bacterium, assembly GCA_031263605.1. GTDB lineage: Bacteria > Bacillota > Clostridia > Christensenellales > DUVY01 > BNZQ01. The sequence continues at coordinate 5,304 of JAISFM010000322.1, forward strand.
CCTCGCCCCTGTGCGCGTAATCCCGGAACATGTCGAAACTCGCGCAGGCGGGGCTCAATAACACGCTGCCGCCCGGTACGGTCAAACGCCGCGCCGCCTCTACCGCGGACCGAAAATCAGGCGCGGCGACTATGCCGCCGTACCCGCGCCGCGCCGCCGCCGCCATGATTTTATCCGCCGCCGCGCCGACCGCTACCGCGCGGGTCACGTTGGCGGGCAGCCCCTCGAACAATTCGTCAAATTCATAGCCCTTGCCGCTGCCGCCCAAAATGATTGTGACCTCGCCCGACAACGCCCACGCGCCCGCCAACGCGCCGCCGATATTGGTGGCCTTGCTGTCGTCGTAGTACTTCACCCCGTTAACCTCGCGGACAAATTCCAGGCGGTGCTTTGCCCCCGTAAATTCCGCGAGGGCGGCGGCGACGGCGTTATCGCCCGCGCCGTACAACAGCGCGGCGCAAGCGGCCGCCGCCGCGTTCGCGGCGTTGTGCCGGCCCGGCAATTTGATTCGTTCGCGGGATACGATCCAGCGCGGCTCCCCCTCGCCGCCCCAAAACCAAACGCCGCCGCCCTCGATATAACAGCCCTTTACTTTCTTGTTCAAGGAAAAGAAATAGATTTGCGCCCGCACCGAATCGGCGCGTTTCATAATTTCCGGGTCGTCGGCGTTCAAGACCGCGAAATCGGTTTTCCGTTGGCGGGACAGCATTTTGAACTTCGCCGCCGCGTAGTTTTCCATGTTCCCGTGACGGTCTAAATGGTCGGGCGTGATGTTCAAAATAACGCCGACGCGGGGCCGAAACGTTTCGGCGGCTTCCGCCTGAAAGGAACTGACCTCTAAAACCGCGCGCCCGCCCCGCTTCAATTCCAACGCGCGGCGGGAAAAGGCCGTGCCGATATTGCCCAACACCTCGGCGCGGACGCCGCCCCGCTTTAAAATCGCGCCCAATAACGTTACCGTCGTCGTCTTGCCGTTCGTCCCCGTCACCGCCAAAACCGGCGCGGCGCATTGCCGATACGCAAATTCCAATTCGGAAACGATTTTTATGCCGCGATTTCGGAGTTCGCGCACATGCGGGGCATTCGGGGGAATGCCGGGGCTGATGATCGCGAGGGGGAATTGAGAATTGAGAAGTGAGAAGTGAGAAGCGTTGTCGGGCGGGGCGAGTTGAAAGTTGAAAGTTGAAAGTTGAAAGTTATTGTCGGGAGGATCGGGGGGGAATCGAGAAGCGTTGTCGGGGGCGCGCCGCGCAGCCGACGACCGCCCGTCTTCCGTTTTACATCTTATACCGTCCATAAACACGGGCTCCGCGCCCAATTTAACGCAAAGTTCGGCGGCGGCTTGCCCGCTCTCGCCCGCGCCTAAAATCAAAACCCTTTGGCCCGAAATGTTCAATCCTTTTTTCATACCGTATAATATATGCCGCGAAATGTAAAAAGTAAAAGACGAGGGGGAAATAACTATACCCCGCCGCAAGCGGCGGGGTATCATGCAGGTTAAGAGTAGTATAGTTTAATCAGTCAACGCGGCAAGCCGCGAGGTATCGACCCGGTACGGACATTTTCCTTTCTACTCTATCCGATGTTTCTTTTTTGGTCGGACTATTTTCTTTGTGACGGGCAAGCCTTGACGGGCAAACATGAGAAAAATGTCCGTTTAACCGAATGGCTATCGCTCGATTGATCTTGCTTGACGGGCAAAATACGGGGAAACGCCCGTTTAAGACGTCCGGAAGTTTTCCGAATAAAAACCGTACGCGAAAAATGCTTTGACAAACCGCGCGATTTATGATAAAACATATAAACGCATACTGTCGAAAATAGGAATGATGATCGACGGCTCTGTCTGAATGCGGAAAATTTTTGAAAAGGGTTCGGGAAAAACTTTTTATAAAAAGTTTTCCCCGAAATTAAAAAACAAAAAATAACATGAAAAAATACAATGTCGCCATAGTGGGCGCGACGGGCATGGTCGGGCGCAAGTTTTTAAAGGTCTTGGAGGAGCGGCGGCTGCCGATCGGCGGCTATTACCTGTTCGCCTCTAAAAACAGCGCGGGCCAAACGGTTGAATTTATGGGCAAGCCCTATACGGTCGTCGAACTGACCCGCGAAAATATTTTGGGCAAGAACCTGCATTACGCGCTGTTTTCGGCGGGCGCGGGCGTGTCCCGCGAATTTGCGCCCGTGTTCGCGCAAAACGGGATCGCCGTCATCGACAATTCCAGTTGCTGGCGCATGGACCCCGCCGTGCCGCTGGTCGTGCCGGAAGTCAACCCCAAAGACCTCGATTGGCACAAAGGCATCGTCGCCAACCCGAATTGCAGCACGATCCAAGCCGTCGTCGCCCTCGCCCCGCTCCATAAGAAATTCAAACTGAAACGCGTCGTGTACTCCACCTATCAGGCGGTCAGCGGCGCGGGGCAGCAGGGCTATGCGGATTTGTCCGAAGGCGCAAAGGGCAACCCGCCCAAAAAATTCCCCAAACCGATTTTCGGCAACGCCCTGCCGCAAATCGACGTGTTCTGCCCCGACGGGTACACCAAGGAGGAACACAAGATGATGGACGAAACGCGCAAAATATTGGGCCTGCCCGACCTGAAAGTCACCGCCACCGCCGTGCGCGTCCCCGTGTTCCACGGCCACAGCGAGAGCATCAACGCCGAATTTAAACGCCCCGCCACCGTGGAAAGCATTCGCGGGGTTTTATCGAAAGCCCCCGGCGTCGTATTGCTCGACGACCCCGCAAACGGCGCGTACCCTACCCCGCTCGAAGCCGAGGACCGCGACGAAGTTTTTATCGGGCGCGTCCGCGCGGACGATTCGGTGAAATACGGCGCGAACCTTTGGGTCGTCGCGGACAATATCCGCAAAGGCGCGGCCACCAACGCCGTGCAGATCCTGCAATTGCTGATTAAGAAAGACGGAAAACAAAAAAAGTGATTAGCGGTTAGGGAATAGTGTCGGTCGGGTTGACTTTGCGCATTGTGCGGGGGAAACTTTTTTGAAAAAAAGTTTCCCCCGCGCCCCTTTCCAAAAACTTTCAACAAAAGGGAAACATGCGCGCCCCTTGTCATTTCGGGCAAAGCCGAGAAATCCCCCGCTTTATTGCGCAATCGACTTTATCCGACACTAATCACTAACCACTAACCACTAAAAGAAGGTGTATATGAAAAACGCAATCTTTATCGGTTCCGCGACTGCCGCCGTAACGCCGTTCCTTGCCAAAGGCGGCGTGGATTTCGAGGCGTTCGCCGCCCAACTCGATTACCAAATCCAAAACGGCGCGGACGCGCTGGTCGTTTTGGGCACGACAGGCGAGGCCTCCGTCGTGACGGCCGACGAACGCGCCGAAATCCTGCATTTCGCGGTCAAGCATATCAAAAAGCGCGTCCCCTTGATCGCGGGCACGGGTTCCAACTGTACCGCCCAAGCGGTGGAATGGACGCTGCAAGCCCAAAAATTGGGCGCGGACGCGGCTCTGCTCGTGACCCCCTACTATAACAAATGCACGCAAAAGGGGCTGATCGCCCACTTTTCGGCCGTCGCGAAAGCCGTCGCCCTGCCCTTGATTTTGTACAACGTGCCCGGCCGCACCAACGTCAACCTGCTGCCCTCCACCGTTCACGCCTTGACCGCGCATAAGAACGTCGCCGGCATCAAGGAAGCGAGCGGCAATTTGGAGCAAATCGGCGAAATCGCCCGCCTGTGCGGCGACGCGCTGGATATTTACAGCGGCGACGACGCGCTCACCCTGCCCGTCCTGTCTTTGGGCGGCGCGGGCGTAATCTCAACCGTCGGCAACCTTATCCCCCGCCTTATGCGCGACCTGTGCGCGAACTTCTTTAAGGGCAAATTAAAGGAAAGCCTCGATATTCAGTTGAAAATCCTGCCGCTGATCCGCGCCGCTTTTAAGGAAGTCAACCCGATCCCCGTCAAAGCCGCGCTGAACGCGATGGGCCTGAACGCGGGCGTCCCCCGC
>JAISFM010000342.1 GCA_031263605.1 Clostridiales bacterium
TCATCATGATATGCGGCGGGCCGTCGGTGGGCAAAACCTCGGTGGCCGTTCGCCTCGCGCGGCTCGTCGCGCGGGACGGCCGCGCGGTTGCGGCCTGCAAAATAGACTGCTTGCATTCGGACGATTTGACGGCGTTCCGGGCGTTGGGCGTTCCGTGCGCGCTCGGGCTGTCGGGGGATATTTGCCCCGACCATTATTTGGTAAGCAATTTGGAGGAAATCATCGACTGGGCGGGGCAAAAGGGCGCGGACACGCTGATGATCGAGACCGCCGGGCTTTGCAACCGTTGCAGCCCCGCGACGAAAAACTCGATCGCCCTGTGCGTCGTGGACTGCTCCTGCGGGATCGCCGCGCCCAAAAAATTGGGGCCGATGCTCACGCAAGCCGATATTGTCGCCATGACAAAAATCGACGCGGTGAGCCAAGCCGAACGCGAGATTTTTACGCGCAACATTCAACTTTTGAACCCCGCCGCCGCCGTGATCGCCGTGGACGCTTCGAGCGGCTACGGCATAGAACAGGTGTACGCGCGGATCGCGGCCTATCCCGACTTCGATAACTTCGGCGAGGACAGTTTGCGGCACAGTATGCCCGGCGGCGTATGCTCCTATTGCGTCGGGGAACGGCGCATCGGCAAAGGCTACCAGCAGGGAATCGTGGAGAAAATCGCTTTATGACGCTGACCATTTGCGCCGGTACGGATAAAGACGGGAACCGCGAGGGGTTCGGCCGCCTCGATTTGCGCAGCGGCACTCTGTACGCCCTGTGCGGGCATACGGGCGCGGGCAAATCGCAGTTGATTAAGGACGTCGAAATGCTGGTCAACCGCGATTCGGTTTCCCGCCGCCTTATTTTGGCGGACGGCCGGATCCCCGACCGCTCGGATACGGGGCTTATCGCGCACCTTGGGCAGAACATGCGCTTTGTGCTGGACGTGGGCGCGGCGCAGTTCGTCGAAATGCATTTGGCGTGCCGGCGGAACGCGTCCGTCCGCGTCGCCGACGTTTTGAAACTCGCCAACTCGATCACGTCCGAAACGGTGCGCGGCGGCGACAGCCTGCTCGCCCTGTCCGGCGGGCAGTCCCGCGCCCTGATGATCGCCGACGTCGCCCTCGTGTGCGACAGCCCGATCGTCCTGATCGACGAAATTGAGAACGCGGGCGTGGACAAGGCCGCCGCGCTGGACGCCCTGCTGGGCAAGGACAAACTCGTGCTGATCGTCACCCACGACCCGCACACCATGCTTTTGGCGGCGGCGCGGATTATTTTGGCGAACGGCGCAATCCAAAAAGTAGTGCGCCGCACGGACGCGGAACTCGCCGAATCGAAAAGGCTGACCGAACTGTACGAGGGCATGAACGCGTTGCGGAACAGGTTGAGGGAAGGCGGGGAAGTTGAAAGTTGAAAATTGAAAGGTTAAGGCGGGGAAATTGAAAATTGAAAAGTTAAGGACGCTGACGCAAAAAGCAACTTTTATTATGCTGTATGTTTCTTACCCATGAGCGGAAACTTTTTAGCGCGAACGCTCTATCCGAAACTTTTCAACTTTCAACTTTCAATTTTCAACTCTTGCGCTTTATGTTTCTTGCCCATGAGCGGAAACTTTTTAGCGCGAACGCTCTATCCGAAACTTTTCAATTTTCAATTTTCAATTTTCAATTTCCCCAAAACGGAGTAATATTATGACCGACCTAACGATGTATTTCAGCAATATCTGCATTCTCGGGCGCATGGAAAACGCGGCGTTGCGCCGACTGGCTGAGGACGTGAAAGGGTTCGGCGTCAATCTGGACGCGCGGCTTTTCGGCTTGGGGCAAGAGTATTATTTGCACCGCTACTTTAAACAAGAGCCCGCGCTGCCCGACATACTCATATCCACCGATTTAGAGGTGTTCGAGAACAACGCCGTCTTTGACGGCCTGCCCGACGGCTTTATCGATTTGACCCGTTTCTTTGAAATCAAAAGCACCGTGCCGAAAAACGTTTTTTGGTCGGATAAACTGCTGCCCTTTTTAATCATTCCGATGGTGTTTTTCCATAGCGGCCCCGACGCGTTTCGGGGGCTGCCGCCGACCCTTGAAAACGTGATTAAACACGACATTCCCGTCACGTTCGGCGGCGTTAACAATTCGGGCGCGAAATGCGTACTGAAATCGGTTCACGACAGGTTCGGCATCGAGGCGTGCGAACGCTTGGCGCGGAACGCCGTCGTCACCGACATGCCGATCGGGGCGTTCAACCGCGCGCGCAAAGGCGAATCCGCGCTCGCGCTCGTGCCGTCCGTGTACGCGATGCGCGCCGACCAAACCGCCTTTTACATGACCTATCCCGCCGACGGCGCGATAGCCCTGCCGTCCTACGCCGCCGTTAAACGGGACAACGCCGAACTCGCCGTAAAGGTGTTGAAAGCCTTGCTCACCGCCGACTTTTGCGCCCAATTCGTGACGCAGGGCGCGTTGTATTGCGGCCTCGCCGGTACGCCCGACCCCGAACTTTTGAGGGTCAACGGTTTCGATATGGCCTATCCGAGCGCGAAATATGTAGCCGCGCCGCAGCCGGATTTTTATAGAGTGTACGAGAGATACGTGAAAAAATCCGGCGTATCGCCGGATTTTTGAGGTAAGAGGTAAGAGGTAATAAGTAATAGGTAAAAGGTAAGAGGTAAGAGGTAAGAGATATTGCGGGGGATTTCTTGACTATGGAAGATGTAAGAGGGTCGGATAGAGGGCTTTGCGCAACCACCCCGTCCGCTCTGCGATGCTCGCGTCCACCCCTCCGAGAGAGGGGAATTTTTATAAGGTGGGGGATCTCTCCACTCCGCTCATTTCATTCGCTCCGGTCGAGATGACAGAAGTCGGCGCGCGCGTTCCTTTTATTGCCCATGATAAGCCGTCGGCGCGCGTATTTGCCATGATAAAATGTTGAAAGTTTTTGAAAGGTGCGCGGGGAAAACTTTTTTCATGAAACCGAGGAGCCGAGGGCGCGGGCAAACGAAGTTTGCACATGACCGAGGCGACGACGGTTTTATCATAGATACAAAGTTTTCCCCGCACGACACTATTCCCTATTCCTTATGACAGGTTTTCGCGCAATGTTCTTTATCCGATACCTTTTATCTTTTACCTTTTACCTTGCTTTGTACGCCGTTAACGGCGTATAAAGCATTACTTGTCGCCCAATTCGGGCAGATAGGTCGCCGGATCGATGGGGACGTTGTCCATATAGACCTCGAAGTGCAGGTGCGCGCCTTCGGAGCGTTCGGTCTTCTGCGAGTCCGAAACGACGCCGATCTGCTGCCCCGCCGACACGTTGTCGCCCGCCGCCACCGAAACGGTTTCGCCGAGGGATTTGTACACGGTCTTTAAACCGCCGTCGTGCGTGATTGTCACCGTCGTGCCGCTCAAATTGTTGGTGGTAACCGACGCGACCGTGCCGGCGTAAGCCGCGCGTACCGCCGTCCCCGCCTCCGCCTTAAAGTCGAGCGCCTCGTGGACTTCCCATTGCTTTAAAGTCGCGTTCCACATCAGTTTCGAGGACGCGTACTCCTTGCCGACCGTCGCGGCCTCTACGGGCATGACGAACACGATCGGTTTGGTGACGGTGGGCAGTTCCTCGGCGGGCTCCTGCACAACCGGAATCTCCGCGCCCCGCCCCAGCGTGAATACCAGAATCAGCGTCGCCGCCGTCACGAGCGCGACCGCGCCCGTCAGCAGATAGTACATGTTCCGACGGAAAAAACCCGCCTTGACCGTTTTTGAATACTTGCTTGCCATTTTTTGTAAACCTCCTAAAATTTATTTACGCGTTAAGTATGGACGGGGAAATTTTTTTTAAACATGCGAATCGGAAAAATTTTTGAACCTATTAAAAAAATTAAAGTGAGAATCGAGAATTGAGAATTGAAAAGTTAAGGTTGAGATTCTTCACTGCGTTCGGAATGAGAGCGGAAAGCGCGGGGCGTTCCCCTGTCCGGCAGAGATTGCCGCGTCGCGCTTTGCGCTCCTCGCAATAGACTTGTTGCGAAATTAAAAGGCGAGCGGAATTGCGATGGATTTTTGCGACAAACAAAGATAAAAATTGATGATTGTAGCAACGCTACTATCGAAATTTTTATCAAAGTTTGTCA
>JAISFM010000359.1 GCA_031263605.1 Clostridiales bacterium
CCCTCCGAGCCGCCTACTTGGTCTTTGAAAATCCGCGAGGATTGGATGAAGGAGTTTCGGGCGGCAAAGGGTTACGCCGTCGATTGGGCGCCGGAAACGCCCGACAATCTGTTGGAATTCGCGCGGTGGGTCAAAACCGCGAAGAACGCCGACCAAACCGCCCTCGACGTTTTCGCCTTTACGTCGGCGGGCGGCAACAACAGTTTGGGTACGTTGGGCACGTGGTTGCCGCTGATGTACGGGGCGGTTTCCGTCGCGCCGTGGGGCTTCTATACCGAAGGCGGCGAGGTCGGCTTTTCCGTCACCGACGGCAGTTACAAAAAGATGTTGGAGTTCCTGCGCGTAATCGAGAAGGAGCAGTTGATTGAACCCGTATGGTTTTCGCAGAAGTTCGAGGATAAGCACCGCACCTATCAAGGCAAAATCGCGATCGACTGGCTGCCCGGCGCGGTTACCGACTATACGCAGACCGAATTTACCGACAAGGACGGCTCGATAAAACAGGACACTACCGATTGGTGGGAAACCTATAACCTGCCCGTAGACCCGTCGGCGGATAACTCCCGTGCGGGCTATATGCCCGGGCCGGGACTTGCGGGAAAGATTATCACCGTCTCGCAAAAGGCCGCCTTGAACGCGGAAAAGATGAAAAAAATCTGCGCCCTTATAGACGCTTGTTACTGCTATTACGATTCCGAAACGGGCGAGTACAGGCGCGGCGAGGCGTACGACGCGCTGCGCTGGGGCGTGGGGATAGAGGACGGGCTCGCGTATATCGATATTCCCGATTCCAACCTGAAATACGTCAACACAAGTTCCGTGACGGCGGGGCGCGCCGACCGCTATTACCGCGAAAAGCAGACGGGCGCGTGGGACTGGGGCGCGTGGTTTTCCTCGACTAACGACGGCATAGTACAGGGCAATAAGGCGCAACTCGATTCCATCGTCCTTAAAGTCGCCGAACACAATATCAAAACCGCCAATATGCCCTCTAAGCCCGAAATCGGCTCGTACCTGCAACTTCCCGCCGCCGACCTGAACGAGATGGTCGGCGACATGGTGGCCTTCGAGCGGCGTTATATCACGCAGAATTGGGATCAAGCCGCCCGCGACGGCGAATACGATAAATATATCGCGCGGTGGCGAAACGAATTAAAGGGCGACGAGTTTTTGGCGGCGGCGAAAATACAGTTCGGGGAATTGGGCTTGCTGTAATAGATGGGCGCGGCAACCGTTGCCCGTCTATGGCGCGACTGACACCTATTTATGCCGCCCGCGACGGCGGCGGGGAAGGTTTATGAAAAATATGAAGAAAAAGATTTGTTTAATCCTTGCCGTTTTCTGTTCCGCCGCCTTTATGCCGTCGTGCGCAAACGGCGGCGGCGACGGCGGCAACAGCGGGAACGCCGAGTCGGACTTTAAAAAATACGAGTTTACGGAAATCGCTTACGAGGCGAGCGCGTACGACGCGGGCGAGCGGGGCAGGGACGTGACCCTTATCGCGCCGGGCAAAAGGTACGCGCCCGGCGAGGACGTGTCCGTGAGCGTGAAACTCGCGCCCGCCAAAACCCTGCCGACGGGCAAGGACGCTTATTACGCCGTAGTCGATTGGGGCGACGGCGCGTGGAGTTACATAGGGCCCGGACGGCACGGCGCGGACGGGCAGTCCTCGCTTACCGCCTCTCACGCCTATAAACGGGCGGGGGAATACGGGGTCGGCGCGGGCGCGTTTTCCATGCAGACCGAGCAGGTTTTTGCGTGGAGCGAGGTTAAAACGGTGACGGTAGAGGGCGAAACGGTAGGGTACGGCGGTATTATAGACCGCGTGAAACCCGTATCCTCCGCGACGTACGGCAAGGAATTTTCGGCGGAAAATATCACGGACGGCAAGCCATCTTACTTTAAATCCAAAGCCGCCGAGGACGTGGACGACGAACAGTACGCCGGGTATTTATTCGACCACACCTACGCTTTGAGCAAGGTCGAGATTAAAATTCCGACTGCTGCCGACATCTTCCCGTCCAATATCGCGGTGGAATACACGACGGACGGCGGGGAATCGTGGCACAGTTTGCCCAAATACTATTACCTGTACGATTACAGCAAGGGGCGGTTTACGCCCGTCATGGGCTTTCCGAACCCGAAGGGCGCGACACTCGTCCTTCCGTTGGACGGGATAACCGCGAACGGCTTGCGCGTCACAAGTAAACTCACCAGCGTGAAATTGTCCGACCTTACGCGGGAAAAAGTCCTTTGCGTAGAGGAAATGCGCGTTTACGGAAGCCCGCGTACCTTATTTTACACATCACTCGGGGAGCAATACGACGCGGAGTTGAACAATATGTGGACGATTTTCGGCACGGCTAAAACCGAGCCTATCGTATTCGGCTCGATCGACGGCGCGCAGACAAATTCAAGCCCGTTCCGTTCGGGCTTCGCCATGATAGCGTCCAACGAATGGCTGGAATGGTCGGGGCTGAAATTTAATTTTACCGACTACGCGGAGGTACGGAACGTTTATTTCAACCAACTGAAAAACGTTCGCGTCGGCGCGGACGGCTGGTCTAATGATTCCGGCTATGTTTGGGCGACAAACGACGCGCCCGATCACTTGGATCTCGGCAACCACTACTCGCTCAACCCGATTTTCATTATCGCCGCGCGGAACTATTTATTGATGGGCAACGAGGCCGGCGAGTTCGACGACGAGGAAAACTTCACGCCGTTTTTAGATTTGCTCAACCGCCAAGACCAAACTATGCGCTACCGCCTCGATAAAGCGATGAGTTATATGATGAATACCCTCGAAGGCGGGAACGGCTTGCTCACAATTTTAGACCCAAAGCACGACGGCACGTCCGCCGGGTTTTCGGCAAATTATTGGGATACGCATCGCGGCTTCGGCTATAAATCGGCGTACGAGAACGCGCTGTTCTACGCATCCCTATTGGCCTACGCCGACATAGCCGAATTCGACGGCGATGCGGAAAAGGCCGCCGAATACAGGGCTTGCGCGGCGCGGACAAAAACCCTTTACAACGCGATGTTTTGGGACTCCGAAAAGGGGCGTTTTATCATGGCGGTCAACGTCAACGGCGTAAGGGTAGACTTCGGCGCGACGTTCGTCAATTTCTATGCCGCCGCGTACGGCGTAGCCGACACCGACAAGGCCGCTAAAATTTACGAGTGGCTGGACGGCAAACGTATCGTCGAGGGCGATACCTCTACGGGGGACGACATCTACGGGCAGTTTAAATACGCCGCCCGCGCCAACACTTTGGACGTTTCCTCGACCGGCGCGCCCTATTTTTGGTACGACCACGGCGGCGCGCTGCCCTGTACGCCCGATACCTTCGGCGGCTACGGCAACCAAATGCAGAACGGCGGCACAATCTTTTACATCAGCCACTACGACCTTTTAGGGCGCATTAAAAACATCGGCGCGGACGACGCTTTCGCCCGATTCTCCGTCATCACCGACGAGTTCCGAAAGGACGAGTTGCGCCGCAATTCTTATACGCGCTTCGGCGAATACGTCGAGGGAGTGATGGGCGAGTTCCCCGAAAGCGGGCTCGTGCCGTATACCTTTGTCAACGGCTTTTTGGGGATTAACGCCTCGCCGAAGGGCTTGCGGATAGAACCGTCCCTGCCGTCGTCCATGCAATTCGCCGGAATAACGAAGTATATGTTCGGCAACCGCGAATACTCGATCCGCGTCGAAAAGGGGCTCGCCGCGCCCAAAGTCGAAATATACGGCGACTTGTATTATGTGCAATTGCCCGCCGAAAAGTCGTACACGATCACATTAGACAACCGCTTGATTGAAAACGCGGCGGAATAGATTTGTAAACGAGCGGAGAGGAGTTAAGGATATGAATAAAATAAAACGCAAGCATCTTGGATTTTGGACGGCGGCATTCGCTTTGGCGGCTTGCGCCGCGTTCGCGTTTCCCGCGCGGCAGGCTATGCCCGCCCGTTCCGCAGAGGATGAGACGGCGGCGGCGGATTACACACAGGGGTTTTCCGACCCCGCGGAGGTCGGGAGGGACTTTTCGGCGTGGTATCAGGCTGCGTCGGGCAGGCGCAGCGTCTCCGAGAGCGTGGGGCAGTCCGACGGGCATTGGGCGATTGACGGCGGGGTATTGTCGGCGAAAACGCGCAGGCAAAGCGGGGACGCTATCGGGGGGACCGACAAATTCGCGATCCTTACGCTGATCAAGGACACATATTTAAATTTCGACCTTACTGTGGACTATACGCAAGGCGCGGACAGCGGCTATTGGGCTTGCGTCGCTTTCCGGCAAGCGGAGGAGGGCAAATGCTTTTTCGACGACGGCGGCGCGGTGTTCGTGCAGTCGGAGGGGATACCCACGCTTTGGGGCGGGAAATTGGTGGCGGGTCCCTACGAGGGCGGCAAAGTCCCGAATTACAATTCCGCCGTAAAGCACACGCTGCGCCTCGTCGTTTCGGGCAACAATTTGGCTCTGTACGTTGACGGCGTTTTAGGCTTGGAAAAGCGGTTAAACGACTCCTTTTACATGGAAGGGTATATCTCGCTTATGAGCGTCAATAACGACTGCCGGTTCGATAACCTGTCGGTTACGCGCCTGCCCGAGCCCGAGTTCGCCCCGCCGCCCGTGCATATGCCCGTCGCGGCGGCCGATAGCGAGGACGCTTTGGACAGAATCGGCGAGGATAAGACGGGGCAAACGCCGTCGGAACGCCCCCTTGATGAGGAAACGCCGACGGAAACGCCGCCGCGCCGCGCGGGTTGCGGGCGCGCGCCGTCCGCTTTATCCGCCGCCGCGCCGATTTTTCTCGCGGGGCTCTTTTTTAGGAAGCGCGCGGGCGCGGGGCGGTAAAAGGGGTTTCGGCATATGCGGCGCAATACGTTAGTTTTTAATTTAAAAATGTTCGACGCGGATTACAAGGTCGCGGCGGTCAGGAGCGCGGGCTATGAAACGGTTTTGCGCCACAGCCACAGTTTCGTGGAAATCGTTTTCGTCAAGAGCGGCGAGGCGTTTCACAATATCGGCGGCGCGAAAGTCCCGATCGCAAAGGGCGACTTGTTCATCGTCGCGACGGACGAGGAACACGACATCCGCCCGATTTGCGATGAAAAGGATTTCCTCATTATAAACGTCCTGTGCGACAAATCGGTTTGCGGCGGCGTTACTTTCCCGCCGTCTACGCAGATTTTCAATGCGGAAAGGCTGCTGTACGAAAGCCTTGTGGACAAAATTTGCGCCGAATACGCTTCGGACGCGCCATCCGAAGAGATTCTGCTGCGCTACGTCCATTCCCTGCTTCATTTGGTCGGCGCGGAAACGCTGTCCCAAAAGCGCAAAAGCGGCGGCAGGGGCGGAAAACGCCAGAGCGCCAATTATTACATCTCGAAAGCGACGGATTTTATTCATGAAAACTATATGCGTCCGATCCGCTTAAAGGACATAGCGGCGGCCGTGCCGGTCTATCCGGATTATCTGCAAAAAATATTCCGCGACAATCGGCAAACGGGCGTTGTGGAATATCTCATTCACTACCGCATGGAGCAAAGCAGCAAATATCTCCTTGAAACGGGCTACACGGTTGAAAAGATCAGCGAACTCGTCGGAATACCGGACGTCAAGAATTTTTATTCGACCTTTAAACGGTATTTTCATCAATTAACGCCCGGCGA
>JAISFM010000002.1 GCA_031263605.1 Clostridiales bacterium
AAGTCGAGAAATCCCCCACCGATTAAAAACAACAGGGGAACGCGGGCGTGCCAATTCTTGTCCTTCTGAACAAAGTGAAGTCAACCGATTGCCGCTCGGGAGTATACAAACAGCGTTGCTACGGGGTCATTGCGAGGAGCGCGAAGCGCGACGCGGCAATCTTTACCGGACAGGGGAACGCGGGCGTGCCAATTCTTGTCATTCTGAACGTAGGGAAGAAACTTAACCGATTGCGCAAAGTACTCTGTCCTTACGCGCCCAAACCCCTGTCATGATCTGAGCGAAGTCGAGAAATCTCCCACATATTCGATTAACTTCTGTCATTCTGAACAAAGCCGAGAAAATCCCCGACCTTTAAAAAATTTCCCTCCCTCGGAGGGGTGCCGCCAACGGCGGCGGGGTGGTTATCGTTTAATGATAAAGGACCAATGATAGATGATAAATTTCGGATAAGGCTTATGAATGCGGTATTGCCTGTGGGCAAGAAACGCAAATCACACTCAAAGTTTCTTTTTCGACAGGTCAACAATTCTGCATTCTGCTGATTGACAGGGTAGCAGGTTATAACCGTGAAAAGAAAAGCATGGAGGATAGCGGCCGCTTTATTGGGCGTCGTTACGACGCTTTCCCTTTTCGGTTGCCTCGGCGCAAAAACGCGCGAAACGGATTTGTATATATACGCGTCGGCGCGGGGCGGCGTGGCGATTGTCGGTTTGAAAGGCGACGCTATAACAATGGATCCGCTCCAATTCCCGAGTGAAATAAAGGGGAAAAGCGTTGTGCAGATAGGGCGGCAAGGCGGGTTCATGAGTCCCGATTTGCAAGTGGCAAACAAAGCGGATAAAGCGATCCTGCCTTATACGGTTGATAGATTGTATAAAAACGCTTTTGAAGCCGGTAAAGATCCGGAAAAATTCCAAGTCGTAGTCAGTTATGGCGGGATTATCGATATGGGCGATAAAGAGGGGAACAATTTTGCTCACGAATACTATTTTATCGGGGAGGTTTTGGAGCAAATGAAAGAAAAATACAATGCCGACACCGTATCCCTGCTTCAATCTTCGGACGGTTTCTTTTTCTACGAGGTTACCGTGCAATTCCGTTTTAATTATGAGAAAAGCCTGAACGATGGGTATTTCTTATGCGATTATGTTTTGCCGTTAAAAAAACTAACGGAGCCGATTTACCCGCCGCAAAGGAAAAACTATACGTTCGCCGGTTGGTATACGGAATCGGAATGTGAAAACAAGTGGGATTTTGACAAAGTAAAACCGCACGGTAAAATCATGAGCCTCTACGCGAAATGGAATAAAAAATAACAAACCATGTCATAGGGCGGCGCGGCCGGCAAGTTGCAAGTAACGCCGTCCCGCGGGCAAAACAATTCGGTTGAGATTTTTTACGGCCAACAGAATTGCATGAAAGTTTTTGGAAAGGGGGCGCGGGGGCGGTCACCGTTTGCATATCCTTTTCGGTTCATTCGGCGGTGTTTCGGATAAAAGGCACGCTATTTCTCGGTTACATAGCGTTGCTATGCGCCCTCGAAATTTCGCGCCTTTTATCTCGAAACCTCGCTCGAATGACCTCGAAAGGTCTATTTAACGGTTACCTCTTTTTTCAACAAAGTTTCCCCCCGCACAATCGCGCAAAGTTGCCCTAACCGACGCTAACCTCTTTCCCTATTCCCTTAAATGTTGAAAGTTTTTGAAAGGGGCGCGGGGAAACCTTTTTTCAAAAAGTTTTCCCCGCACATTACGATACTATCCCCTAATCACATTTCCAGAATAGGGATTAACTTGTTGATCAGCGGCAACGTGATTTCGTCGCACTTCTTTAAATCGAATAAGGCTTGCGCCGTGTCCCTGCCCTCTTTTATGCAGGTTTCGAGGGCCAAAGACAACTCGAACATGCGCGCGACCGAAAGGTTCGCCGAAACGCCCTTTAAGGTGTGTACCTCCGCTTGCGCCTCGGGCATCTTGCCCGCCGCCAAAAGGTCGGCAATCTGGCCGATTTTGGCGGCGTCCGCGCTGGCCAAATAGGACTTCAACAGTTTGGCGTACAGTTTTTTCATGCCGCGCACGCGGTTCAAACCGTCGTCCGCGTCGATGTAGGGCAGGAATTGTTTTAAATCGTTGCTGTCGGGCATAATTTTATCTCCTTTTTTGCTTGCGGGAATATATTTTTTCAGGGTTTCGATGAGGGTGCGCTCGTCCACGGGCTTGCCGATGTGGCCGTTCATGCCCGCCGCGATGCACTTTTCCATGTTCTCTTTGAACACGCTGGCCGTCATCGCCACAATCGGCACGCGGCGGGGGTAGTCCGCTTCCAGCGCGCGGATTTGCCGCGTCGCGTCCAGCCCGTCCATGAAAGGCATTTGCACGTCCATTAAAATCAGGTCGAAAGGCTTGTCGAAACTGGCTTTGACCTTTTCGAACGCCGCGATCCCGTTCTCCGCCGAAACGATTTCCAAATTCGTCGGCGCGAGCACCGCCTGCATGATCTCGACGTTGACCTCCACGTCCTCGGCCAGCAGGATCCGCCGCCCCGAGAAATCGGGCATTTCCGCGCCGGCGGCGGCCGGCTCCGATTTCTTGCCGCCCATGATCTCGTTGACCGTGTCCACGATCGAGGAGGCGAAAAGCGGTTTGTTGAGGAATTTGTATATGCCCGCGTCGAGGGCCGCGCTCTCGATGACGCTCCAATCGGCGATCGACACGAGGACGATCGCGCAGTTGTATTTGGCTTTGACGGTTCGGGACAGTTCCACGCCGTCCCGCCCCGGCATTTTCCAATCCGTAAAGATAATGTTGTAGGGCTTTCCGGCGCGCGCGGCGTCTTCGAGCATACAAAGGGCTTGGTCGGCCGAGGCCGCCGTGCCGTGCGGAATGCCGTAATCCGATAAAATCCCGTCGTAGTAAATCAGCATTTCCGCGCTGTCGTCCACCGCCAGCACGTTTAAGCCCTTTGCCGGGGCGAGGCGGGCGGCCGCCGGGTTCCGGCCGGAATTTTGCAGTACCGCCGTAAAGGTGAAAACGCTGCCCTTGCCCAACTCGCTGTCCACGCGGATGTCGCCGCCCATCAGGTTGACGATCCGTTTGCTGATCGCAAGCCCCAAGCCCGTGCCGCCGAACTTGCGCGAAATGCCCCCCTCGCCCTGCTCGAACGGGGAAAAGAGTTTGGCCTGCGCCTCGGGGGAAATCCCTATCCCGCGGTCCCGCACCGTGAAACGGATTTCGGTGAAGCGGGGGCCCGCCGATACGACCGCCGCCGACAATTTGATTTCCGAGTTTTCGGGCGAGAATTTGACCGCGTTGGACAAAAGGTTGGTCAGCACCTGCGACAGGCGCAGCGCGTCCCCCTTGAACCAAACGGGCAGGTCGCGCGAAATCGCGGCGTTTAAAACCTGCTTTTTTTCGTTGAGTTTAACGCCGATGATGTTGATAATCTCGGCCAGCAGTTTTTCAAGGTTAAATTCCTCGGCGGACAATTCCATTTTGTCGGCCTCGATTTTGGACATGTCCAAAATGTCATTGATGATGCCCAAAAGGTGCTTGCCCGACACGTTGATTTTGTCAAGGCACGATTTGATTTTGGCGGGGTCGGTCGCGCTCCTCGCGATAAATGTCATGCCCAAAATAGCGTTCATCGGCGTGCGGATCTCGTGGCTCATGCGCGAGAGGAATTCGGATTTCGCGCTGTTCGCCTTGCCCGCCTCGGCCGCCGCGCGTTCGAGTTGCTTGTCGCGCAAAATGAGGGCTTCCTCGTTTTCCATGTTCTCGGTCGCGTCCTCGCAAACGCCCACCATGCCGCCGCCGGGCAGCGGCGTTTTATTGAATCTGTACCACCGCTTTTCGCCCGTGCGCGGATCCACGCAGGACAGCGTGCGCGTCGGCGCGGCTTTGCCCTCGATCAAAACCTCTTTCTCGTCCCGCGCGAACAAATCGGCCAGCGCGGGGGGGAACAGTTGATAGGCGGTCTTGCCCGCAATCGCTTCCTTTTTCAGATTGAACAGGTCCGCGAAACGGCGGTTGCAGCCGGAAAACGCCAAACTGCCCGCCTTCCAATAGACGGGGACGTTCAGCGATTCCACCACCGCCGCCATGTCGGGCGCGGGGGGAAGGGGGGGAGGGGGGATGGGGGTTGGTTTTTTATCGGGCATTTTATTCTTACGAATTGAGAATTGAGTATTGAGAATTGAGAAGTGTTGACCTGTCGCAAGGAAGAACTTTTAGTATGCCGTATGTTTCTTGCCCGCCGGCCGGATTGCTTTACGGGTCGAAGCGCGGCGCGGCAATCTCTGCCGGACAGGGGAACGTCTCGCGCTTTCCTGCCATGAGACTTGTAGCGAAATTAACTTGTGGCGGCCTTGCGCGTCTTTTCGCGGCAAACTTTGATAAAAATTTCGATAGTAGCGTTGCTACAATCATTAATTTTTATCTTTGTTTGCCACAAAAATCCCTCGCCTATCATCTCGCGCCTTAATTTCGCTACTAGTCTATTCCGAACGCGGCGCAGAATCTCAACCGATTGCGCCCAAAGCCACTGTCATTAGACTTGTTGCGAAATTAAGGCGCGAGATGATAGGCGAGGGATTTTTGCGTGTAATGCGGGTAAAAATTGCAGTTTGTAGCAACGCTACTAACA
>JAISFM010000340.1 GCA_031263605.1 Clostridiales bacterium
AAAAAAATCTCGCCGCATAAATTGCGCAGCACTTACGGCACCGCGCTGTATCGGGAAACGCGCGACATCTACGTCGTCGCCGACGTTTTAGGCCATAAAGACGTAAACACAACCAAAAAGCACTATGCCGCCCTGTCCGACGACGCGCGGCGGGCGGCGGCCGATAAAGTCAAATTGCGGGATTAAACCGGATTAATTAGTGCCGATTAAATAAAATAGGGCAAAATAAATGTTTGACAAACTTTTATTTATATGCTATACTATATGCAAACTACTTTCAAAAAAGGAATTTGTGAAAAATGGACGAAAATGTCAAAAAGAAATTTGCGCGCGCGGGCCGCGTTCAGGACAAATTAATCGAACTCTATGAGTTCATCAAACAGTACCAGCAAGAAAACGGCTATCCGCCCTCGGTGCGCGAGATGTGCAAAACCCTCGATATCAGTTCGACCGCCACGGCGTTCTATTATTTAAATAAATTGTCCGATATGGATTTGATCCGCAAGGTGGACAACCAAAGCCGCGGCATCGAGGTCATCGACAAATACAAAAAGAACACCGTCCGCATCCCCTTGATCGGCCAAGTGGCCGCGGGCATACCGATTTTCGCGGAACAAAACGTCGAGGACGTCTATTCGATGCCCGTCGATCTCTTTCAAAGCGGCGAGTTGTTTATGCTCAATGTGCGCGGCGACAGCATGATAAACGCCGGAATCTTGGACGGCGACAAGATCGTGGTGCGCTGCCAGAAAACCTGCGACAACGGCGAAATCGCTGTCGCGCTGATCGAGGACGAAGCGACGGTCAAACGGTTTTACAAGGAAGACGGCCATATTCGTTTGCAGCCGGAGAACGACAATATGAACCCGATTATCGTGGACGACGCGCAAGTCGTGGGCATCGTCGTCGGGCTGGTTCGGAGTTATTAGGCGGACATTTTCCATGTTGCCCGTCTAAGTCCGGCTTCAAGCGGAAACATCGGATAGAGCGCAAAGAAAATTGTCCGTATCGGGTCAATAGACATAGTTGCGGAATTTTTAGCGATCCATTTTTGAGCCTCCCCCGCTTTGAAAGGAAGCCTAAAACCTATGGATAAAGAAAGAGTATCGCGTACCGTTACGGTCACCGTTGCGGAGCGTCCGGCTCGAAAACTTATTTTCCTGCGGCACATAACCGCAACCGATTATTTTTCCGCCTGTGAGGAAGTCGGCTGCGATTGGGCAAGATTTTATAACGGCATTCCCGAAAAACTTGACGTTGCCGCGGGAGGCAAGTTACCGAAAGGCTTAATCGAGCCCGGAACAAGCGGCAACGCATTTTTTGTCGAGGTCCCGTCGGATTATGCCAAACCGATTCCGGACGGCTACGAAATTGCCGAGTTGCCGCCTTGTACTTATTTATGCTTTAACGGGCTGCCTTTCGAGGATCAAAAGGATTTTCCGATAGCGATCGGGATTTTAAACGAGGCGATCGAGACGTATCCCTTTGAACGGTTCGGGTGGAAAAAATCCGATAACGCGCCGTATTTGGGTATGGGCGCGGAGGCGGAAACCGGAGCCCGAACCGCAGTGCCCGTGGAAAAAGCGTGAATTTAGAACTT
Organism: Clostridiales bacterium; assembly: GCA_031263605.1. Taxonomy (GTDB): domain Bacteria; phylum Bacillota; class Clostridia; order Christensenellales; family DUVY01; genus BNZQ01. The sequence continues at coordinate 1,601 of JAISFM010000340.1, forward strand.
ATATTCACAAATAAGAAACAACATATTTTCGAGGGGTTTTTGTGTCCGTCAAGGCATTTTTCCGAAGCCGTAGACGCTACGACAAGGAAAAAGAACGCCGACGGGCGCGAAAAGATCCGGAAATATGTGTTTCGCTCATTGTTATCGTGGGCGGGCACAAGCAGAGTTATTGAAAGAGGAACGGCGCAAATGAATATCGTAACGATAACCGACGAAAATCTGGAACGGGAACATATCTGTTGTGCCATTTCCAACAATAAGGACTGCCAATTCCAAGTTGCCGCGAAAAAATCGTGGCTTGCCGAACGTTTCAAGGACGGGCTTGTTTTCAAAAAGGGCGACGTGCCCGGCAAATGCTTTATCGAATACATACCTGCCGAAAAAGCATGGTGTCCTATCGAAGCGGAAGGTTATACGCACATAAATTGTTTTTGGGTATCGGGGCAACTCAAAGGACACGGCTATTCCAATCTGTTGCTGGCCGAATGCATAAAAGACAGCAAGGAAAAAGGCAAAAAAGGGCTTTGTATCCTATCTTCAAAAAAGAAAATACCCTTTTTATCCGATCCTCAATATTTGAAATATAAGGCTTTTGCCGTCGCGGATACGGCGGAACCGTTTTACGAATTGCTGTATCTGCGCCCTTTGTTGCGGACGCTCCTAAACCGTGTTTTAAGCAATCGGCCAAAACGCCCAAGATCACCGAGCGGGGTTTTGTTTTGTATTATACGTATTAATGCCCCTTTACGGCAAAATATGTGCCGCTGATCGAGGGGATAGCGAAAGCAAAATCCGTTCCGTTTACGGCGATACGCTTCAAAACGACGGAAGAAGCGCAAAACGCTCCCGCCCCTTCCACTACATACTGCCTGTTTTTCAACGGCGTTTTTCTGACGAATGAGATTTTAGCGGAAAAGAAATTTGCAAAATTATTAACTGAAAAAGGCTTGTAATTTTGCGGATCAACAAAACGCAAATTTATAAATGAGGTTATCCTGTCTGTGAAAATGCTGAAATTTATTTTGGATTCCGTGTTTTATAAGCGTTCCAAACACCGCTTTAACGCGATTTTCACGTGCTCATAGGTCAAGCCGCCCTGTAAATACGCCGTGTACGGCGGGAGGATCGGCGCGTCGCACGAAAGTTCGAGCGACGCGCCTTGGTTGAACGTGCCCGCCGCCATTATTATTTGATCCGCGTAGCCCGGCATGTCCCACGGCTCGCAGGTCACATAACTGTCCACCGGCGACGCGTATTGAATTTGACGGCAAAACCCGATCAGTTGTTCCGCCGTGTCGAACCCGACGGAACGGATCAAATCCGGCGGCACGCGGCCGGCGTCCGGTTCGGTTTTAAAGCCCGCGGCTTTCATGACCGCGCCGACTAATAACGAGCCTTTCAACGCTTGGCCGACCGTGTGCGGCGATAAAAACAGCCCTTGAAAATAAGATTTGTAGCCGCCGGACAGGCTGCCGATTTCACAGCCCAAACCCGGCGCGGTCAGACGGTATTCGGATAGGCGCACTAAATCAGCCCGCCCCGCGATATAGCCGCCCGAAGGCGCAAGCCCGCCGCCCGGGTTTTTGATTAAAGACCCCGCGATTAAATCCGCGCCCGCGTCGGTCGGCTCCCGCGTTTCGGTAAACTCGCCGTAGCAATTGTCAACCATGACGGCCGTATCGGACGAAACGGAACGCGCCAATCGAACCGCCTCCTCTATCTCGTTTACGGCCAGCGCGCGCCTTTGCCCGTAACCGCGCGACCGTTGGATATACGCGAGTTTGTATTTCTTGTTTTTCAACGCTTTTTCAACCGCTTCCAGGTCTATGCCCCCGCTGTCCGCGTTTTTTTGTAAATCGATTTGCTCGAAACTTATACCGAAATCGCGCAGCGACCCGATTCCCGCGCCGTTGACGACTCCGTCCAACGTATCATAGGGCTTTCCCGTCAGCGAAAGGAATCGGTCTCCGGGACGCAAAACGCCGCTCAACGCCAAATACAGCGCGTGGGTACCCGAAGCGATGTAGGGCGAGGCAATCGCGGCCTCGGCGCGAAACGCGTCGCGAAAGACCGCGCTCAAAGCGACCCTCCCCTCGTCGTCATAGCCGTATCCCGTTGTTCCGGCGAAATGGCGCGGCGCGATTCGGTTTTTCTGAAAGGCGGCCAATACCTTTTCTTGGTTAAAAAGTACCGTTTCGTCGATTTTTTCAAACAGCGGCGCAAGGTTTTTTTCCGCGTCTTTTATGCTTTTTTCTATGTCCATGTTTTTCATTTTTTTATTTAGGGAATAGTGTCGGGCGGGTTAATTGGAACCACCCCGTTCGCTCGCGTCCACCTATCCATAGAGGGGCATTTGTTATAGGCGGGGGATTTCTCCGCTCCGCTCGGGGCTATGCCCCGCCGCTTCGGTCGAAATGACAAGATTATGCGCGTTTCGGATTTGACATGCTTGCGCATAGGTTGAGATTCTTCACTATGTTCAGATGACATTATACCGCGCGAGTAACGCGCGACCGACACTATTCCCTATTCCCTTTTATTTCATAATGACAGATTTTGCGTTTCAAGCGTCAGTATTTTTTTCACCGTTTCCGCGTCCGCAAACTCCGCCCCGCGCAGTTTTTTGAAATAGGTAATCTGCCGCTTGGCGTAGTTCCGCGTGTTTTGTTGGATTAACTCTATCATATCGCCCTTTTTTATGTCTCCGTTTAAATAACGTAAAACTTCCGCGTAACCGATCGCTTTCATGGACAATTGATCCGCGCTTATGCCCTCGGCTTTTAGGCGTTCCGTCTCCTCTATCAAGCCGTTCGCAATCATTTGGCCGACCCTTTTGTTGATTTTTTCATACAGTATTTCGCGCGGCATAGTCAATACGAACAGTCGGTAATCGCGCCTCGGCGGTTTCAAGCCGTCCGATTGTTCCGATTTTTTTTTGCCCGTCGTTTTTAAAATTTCAAGCGCGCGAATCACGCGCTTGACGTCGTTCGGGTGCAAGGTACGCGCCGACTCCGAATCCTCGGATTTTAACGTTTCGTATAACACGGCGTTCCCCTCGGTTTCGGCGCGCGCCTGCAACGCCTTTCTGTATTCGTCGTCCCGCGCCGCGCCGCCGAAGGAATGCTCAAACAATAACGCGTCGATATATAGGCCCGTACCGCCGCAAACGATTGTCGGCGTTCCGTCGCTTAAAAGGCCGTCGATTATTTTGTCGGCTTTCTCGCGGTAAAGCCCGACCGAATAATCCTCCCACGGTTCCGCTATGTCTATCATGTGGTGAACGACTTCGCGCCGCTCCTCCGCATTGGGTTTTGCCGTCCCGATATTCATGCGGCGATAAATTTGCATGGAATCCGCCGACACGATTTGCCCGTTCATTTTCTTGGCCAACGCGAACGCAAGCGCGGATTTCCCCGACGCGGTAGAGCCCGTTATGACGGTGATTGATTGTGGCGTTTGTTTCATATTTAATAAAGTATTTAGGAATGACATGTTTTTGCGCAAAATGACAGAGTACTTTGCGCATTATGTGGGCTATTTCTCGACTTCGCTCGAAATGACAATATTTTATCACGCGCGACCGAGCACTATTCCCTATCCACTATTCCCTATTCCCTCATGATTCACAAGCGGCGTTTAAACCATTTCTCAATTTCAAATTTAGTCAATTTTACGACAATCGGACGGCCGTGCGGACAACGAAGTTCGACGTCGTGTTCCCCGATCAGCGCGAGCAAACGCCGAATATCACCGTCGGAAAGATTGTCGCCGCCTTTGACCGCCGACCGGCAGGCAGCCTTGGCAATCCTTTCGCGCAGGAGATCGACGCTTTTCATTTTAAGGGAATCGCCCTTTAAAAGGGCGTCGGCAAAAATCCGCAATTC
>JAISFM010000012.1 GCA_031263605.1 Clostridiales bacterium
ACGAGGTGTACGGCACGCCGGACAACTCCAACAGCCCCTGCAACGTCCCGTCCTCGCCGTTCAAGCCGTGCATACACAGCAAGGCGGCGTGAATCTCGGCCACGGCCTTGATCCCGCGCCGTTTGCGGCGGCGGTACAGCATAACGCTGCCCGGCGTCAAAAAGACTTCCGCGCCCGCCGCCCCGCCGCCCGCGAAAAGCACCGGCCTGTCCATGCCCCTGCCGTGCCGCCACACCCCGTCCGGCCCGACGCGGACCGGAAAGATTTCGTATTTCTCCCGGCTCACGGCGGCGATCGTCTGCTGCGCCGTGATGACCGAGATTTCATGCTCGCAGGTTTTGCCGCCGTAAAAAACGATTAGATTCTTTTTCATGTTTCTTTTTTTGCGGGGGAATTTTTAGGGCGGGGAAAACTTTTTGCAAAAAGAAGTATCCGCTTCGAGTTTTCCCCGCGCCCCTTTCAAAAAACTTCATGCCGAAAGTTTTCCCCCGCGCTCCTTTCACTTTATGCGGGGGCGCGTTTGAAAATTCAGCGCGCCCTGAATACTTTTTTATGCAACCCGAACATCGAATGTTACAAAAGCATATAAAGATACCGTATGGTTTTTTTAGCCGCCGCGCTTTTTATCCACGCTTTGCTGCTCGGCCTGTACGGAAAACGCCCGCTGCATATCCTGCAATCGGACAATTACCGGGCGGGCGAATACTTCGGCCGCGTTTGGCGGGAACGGCGGCGGTTTATCCCCGAATGCGCCCTGTCCGTCGGCGGCGCGGCGGTTTTTATCCTCTTTTACCTGCTACTCCCGAACCGGCCGACCGAATTTTATCTGCTCGGTTTATTGCCGTACATGCTCGGCGCGGTCAAATTAACGGTAAAAACCCAACTCGCCAAGCCCAAAAAACCGATCGTTTTCACCGCGCGGCTGAAACGGCTTTACGGGCTTTACTGCGCTCTCGTTCTCCTGCCCCACGCCGCCGGTATCCTTATCCTCAACTTCTCACTTCTCAATTCTCAATTCTCAATTATTCTTGCCGCCCTTCCCCTGTCGCCGCTCCTCGCCCACCCCCTCGCCGCTTTGGCCGCCCTGCTCGCCGCGCCGATTGAAAACAAGATTAACCGCCGCTATATCGAGGCGGCGCGGCGCAAATTAAACGCGATGCCCGACCTCGTCCGAATCGGCGTCGCGGGCAGTTTCGGCAAGACCGGCGTAAAAAATTATCTGGCCGCTATGCTGGGGCAAAAATACAGGGTATGCGCCAGCCCCGCCAGTTTCAATACGCCGTTGGGCTTAGCCAAAACGGTCAACGAACGATTGAAAGAGGGCGACGAAATCCTAATCGCCGAAATGGGCGCGCGGCGCGTCGGCGATATTCGCGCCCTGTGCGCATGGATCCGCCCGCAATACGGCCTGTTGAATACCGTGGGGAATCAGCACCTCGCGACCTTTAAAACCGAGGAAAACATTTTACGCGCCAAATACGAACTGATCGAGGGGCTTGTCCCGCCCGCCCGCGCCGTATTCAACTGCGACGGCGAAAAGACCGCCGCGCTGTATGAATGGTATGCGGGGAAAAAGTTAGCTTCGGGGCAATGCGAAACGCGGAGCGCGGATTGCGGAATGCGGAGCGCGGAACGCGAAATAAAGGGGACCGATTTCGATATGTGTTATTCCGACGCGGCCGTCACGCCGTCGGGCAGCGCGTTTACATTGAACTGCGGGACGGAAAGCGTCCGTTGTACTACGCGTCTTTTGGGCGAGCATACTATCGGCAATCTAACCGTCGCGGCGACGCTCGCCCATGAATTAGGCGTCCCATTACGGGCGATCGCCGAAACGATTCGGGATATGGAGCCGATCCCCCACCGTTTGGAACTGATTCGCCCGGGCAACGGCGTCACGGTGATTGACGACGCTTACAATTCCAATCCGCAGGGCTTTCGGGCAGCGGCGCGGGTTTTGTCCGTTTTTACGGGCGGGCGGCGGATTTTAATCACGCCGGGTTTCGCGGAACTCGGACGGCAAACGGCGGCGGAAAACCGGCGCGCCGGGGAAACCGCCGCAGCCTGCGCCGATTTCCTGCTCGCCCTCGGGCGGGGCGGCCGCGCCCTGCGCGACGGCTGGCTTGCGGGCGGCGGCGCGGAAAACCGCGTATTCGCCTTGCCCGATTTAGACGCGGCCAAAGAGTGGCTGGCGGGCAACGTAAAAGCGGGCGATACGGTGCTGTTCGAGAACGATATACCGGACTTTTAACGGCAACGGCAAGAGGGAAGAGGGAAGAGGTAAAAGGGAATAGTGGATAGGGAATAGGGAATAGGGTCGGTCGGGGGACTTTGCACTTTTAATGACATGAATTAAGTGAAAACAGGTGGAGGATTTCTCGACTTCGATCAGATCATGACAGTGCGCGCGGGCGTTCCCCTGCATGGTAGAGATTGCCGCGTCGCGCGATCTGCGCTCCTCGCAATGACAAGCCGCGCATATGACCTTTATCCGCAATTTGTCAATCGTCAATTGTCAATTGTTAATCGCAGACAACCACCCCGCCGCCATAGGCGGCACCCCTCCGAGGAAGGGACATTTTTCAGCGACCCGAGATTCTTTACTCACGGAATGAATGACAAAGGAGCGCATTCGGAATGACAGGACTTTGCGCGCAATGTCACCCCAACCGACACTATTCCCTATTCCCTTTTACCTCTTACCTTTTATCTCTTACCTTTTATCTAATAAAACTATGTTTATTGAAATCGAAAACCAACGCATCAACTACGAACTTGCGGGGGCGGGGGAAAAAACCGTCGTGTTCCTGCACGGCTGGGGCGGCGGCATGGCCGGCTTTCGGGGCTGTTTCAACGTTTTGGCGCGGGATTTCCGCGTCGTCAATTTGGAATTGCCGGGCTTCGGGCAGAGCGCGCCGCCCGCACGCCCGTTCGGGATTATGGACTACGCGCGGATCGTTCGGGGCTTTATCCGAACGGTGTGCGCCGGACCGGTTCATCTGGTCGGCCATTCTTTCGGCGGGCGAATCGCTTTGATTTTGGCGGCCGAACACGCGGAACAAATCGAGAAACTCGTCCTAATCGACAGCGCGGGCTTGAAGCCCCGGCGGGGCTTGCGCCGCTTTTTCCGCGTGTGCCGCTATAAATTCATGAAACGACTGGCCGAACGGAAATTGATCGACCCGAAACGCTTGGAAAAATACGGCTCGGCGGATTACCGCGCCCTTTCCCCCGACATGCGCGCCACGTTTGTCAAGGTGGTCAACCGCCGCCTCGATAAATACGCCGCCCGCGTCCGCGCCCCGACCCTGATTTTATGGGGCAAGCGCGACAAGGACACGCCCGTCTATATGGCGAAACGGCTTGCAAAATTGATCAAAAACAGCGAACTGCGCATTTTCCCCGATGCGGGGCATTATTCCTATATCGATTGTTTTTGGGAGTGCAACGAACTGATGAGGGCGTTTTTTTTGAATTGAGAATTGCGGACCGGCAAGGGAATAGGGAATAGTGTCGGTCGGGGGACTTTGCGCCGTGCTTTTAATGGCAGGAGTTAAACGAAAATATGCGGGGGATTTCTCGACTTTGATCAGATCATGACAGTGCGCGCGGGCGTTCCCCTGTCCGGTAGAGATTGCCGCGTCGCGCGATCTGCGCTCCTCGCAATAGACTTGTTGCGGACTTAAGGCGCGAGATGATAGGCGAGGGATTTTTGCGTGTAATGCGGGTAAAAATTGCAGTTTGTAGCAACGCTACTAACAAAATTTTTACCCGCTTTACACACGTAAAGACCCGCATTGCGTCCGCGCCGTATTTCGCTACAAGTCTAATGACCCCATATTCATTTCGCCGCAACTCTAATGACAAAAGGAGCAGATCGCAACCACCCCGTCCGCTCCGCGGCCACCCCTCCGAAGGAGGGGAATTTTTAATAGGTTGAGATTATTCACTCCCAGAATGAATGACAGGACGCGCAATGTCACCCCAACCGACACTATTCCCTATCCACTATTCCCTATTCCCTTTTATCTCAATTTTCAATTTTCAACTCATACAAAACCGCGTTCCCGCCGTCCGCATAATAGTTTTTGCGGATTGCGGTCTTGACAAATCCGAATTTCTCATATAACGCGAGCGCGGGGCGGTTGTCCTCGCGGGCTTCCAAACGAATGCAAGCGCAATTTTGCCCGCGCGCGAAATCTTTCAGGTCGTTCATCAGAATTTGGGAAAACCCAAGCCGCCGATAAACGCGCCGCACCGCTACCGTTTCCAACTCGCATACGCCCCCCGCCGCGCGGGCGACAAGATACGCGCACAACAAATCCCCGTCCCGAACGCAAACCGCGCGGGACGACGGGTCAAAAATCCGGTTCAACAGCATTTCCCGCGTTTCGGGGTTCGTAAAGTACCGTTTTTCCAAAACCGCGGCCTGTTCCGCGTCCGCCGCCGCCATCGGTTCCGCGGCCAATTTGAACGCCCCCGCCGCCTGCGGATTGCACAAATAAACGGGCTTCAAGTCCCGCGGCGCGAGGAACTCCCCCGCCGCGATTTCGGCGTCGAAACACGCCCGCATAGCGGCGAAACCGTCCGAACTGTCCGCCGTGCCCGCAAAAGATTGCAACAGCGCGGAATTGGCCGCCGCGATTTTCAGCCCGCCCGACGCGGAATCGGGCGCGGGGCTTTCGGCGGGAATATTTTCGGCGGCCGGCGCGACGGACAAAGCGTTGCCGAAAAGCCGCGAACGGCTGCGCGCCGAATCGGGGAAAGCGTCGGCAAGGCCTTTGGCGGCCGCGATGCCGATGCGTATGCCCGTAAAACTGCCGGGGCCGGTCACGACGCCGACGGCTTGCAGGTCGGGCAAGCGGCGGTTGGCCGCCCGCAGCAGGCTGTCCAAAGCGGGCAACAGCGTTTCCGAATGCGTCAACTCGCGCTCCTCGCAATGGGTGTACGCTTTGCCGCCGCAAACGAGCAGGGCTTTCAAATGCTTATCGGTGGTATCGAACGCGATGTAATCCATGATTGAAGGCGAGAAGTCGAGGTAGAAGGTAAGAGGTATGAGGTAAGAGGTAAGAGATTTAATAATGCAGAATGCAGAATTGTTGACCTGTCGAATTTAATGATAAATGACTAATGATTAATGATTAATTGTTGACCTGTCGAAAAAGGAACTTTGGGTATGATTTAAGTTTCTTGCCCACAGGCAATGCCGCTTGCATGAACCCTATCCGAAATTAATCATTTATCATTAGTTATTTATCATTATATTTATCATTGATTAACGATAACCACCCCGCCGCCATAGGCGGCACCCCTCCGAGGGAGGGGAATTTTTATAAGGTGGGGGATTTTTCGACTTCGCTCGAGAAATGGCATCGGGTTGCGCATTCAGAATAACAGAGGGGCGCGCGGGGCGTTCCTCTGTCCGGTAGAGATTGCCGCGTCGCGCTCATCGGTTGCGATTCTTCACGGCAAACAGAATGGCGGCAAAAGCACGGCGCAAAGTCCTCCGACCGACACTATTCCCTATTCCCTTTTACCTCTTACCTCTTACCTCTTACCTATGCCCTATTCCCTTGCAATCGTCCTTGCGCGGCCATCGCCCGATAGGCGGATTTTTATCGCGGTTTTGGGCAGCAACGCGCCGACGTTGTCCGGCCACTCGACGACGCAAACGGTATCGGGACGGCCGAAATTTTCATGCAAGCCCAAATTGCGGGCGTTTTCCCCGTCGGCGCGGTACATATCGTAATGGCAAAGGCGCAAACGCCCGCCGCCGTACTCGTTCATGACGATAAAGGTCGGGCTTGTCACCTCGTCCGCAATCCCTAACCCCCTCGCGATTCCCTTGGCGAACACGGTTTTGCCCGCGCCCAAATCCCCGTACAGCGCAAGCACCTCGCCGCCGCGCAAAGTTCGGGAAAACTCCGCCGCCGCTTTCATCGTTTCGGCCGCGGACCGTGTGCGTAAGTTTAATTCACAATTCATTTCACCGGATATTGAGTAAGATTGACAATTTACAATTGACGATTGACAAATTTCGGATAAAGAATATGCGCGCTCGCGGATTGCAACGCGCTCCTGTCAAGATTTTTATCTTTACGCGCGGGGCGTTCCGCGCTCCTCGCAATGACCGGTTGCAATGCGGTTTGCACACTCACCGATTGACAATTGACGATTGACAATTTACAAATTGCGGACAACGGATATGCGCGCCAAACTTTTTAGCCGAAATCGGAATGAGAGAGGAAAGCGCGCGGGCGTTCCTCTGTTCGGTAGAGATTGCCGCGTCGCGCTTTGCGCTCATCGCAATGACAAAAGAGGCGTTCGTGCTCCTTGCAATGACCGGTTGCAATGCGGTTTGTACACTCCCCGATTGACAATTGACGATTGACAATTTACAAATTGCGGACAAAGGATATGAGCGCCAAACTTTTTAGCCGAAATTTGGCCATTGTAAATTGTCAATTGTAAATTGTAAATCATAAACCGTCAATCGTAATAGGCGGCGATTCTTCTTCAAGCGGCTGCGGCTCTTCCTCGCGCGCGGTTTCCCGCTCGGCGGCTTCTTCCCCGCGCTTTTCGGCCTCGGCGGCCTTGGTTTCCCAATCCGCCGGCTCGACCCCTGCTTCCCCGCTCTCCTGTGCGGCGGCGGTTTCCGCGCGCTGTTCAATTTGGGCGGCTTTCGCGCCTTCCTCGGCGATTTCGGCGGCGCGCGAGGTGCCGATCCGCGTCGCGCCCGCCTCGGCCAAAGCGAGGGCTTGTTCATAGGTCCTGATTCCGGCGGCGGCTTTGACCTCGCAACGCTTTAAGTCGTTTTTATTGGACATCTCGGACAACTGCGCCTTGACCGCGCGGGACATCAGCGCGACATGCTCGGTCGTGGCGTCGCCCGCGTAGCCCGTGCCGGTTTTGACGAACCGCGCGCCCGCCTCGACGCAGATCTTGCAAGCCCTTTCGATCTCCTCGTCGGTCAGATACGAGGCTTCTAAAATCACCTTGACGAGGCGGCGCCTTTTGGCGGCCTTGACGATTTTTTTAATTTCCTGTCCGACGGCTTTCCAATTGCCGGCCTTGGCGGCGGAAATGCACAGCACGACATCGATTTCCTCCGCGCCCTCCTTGCAGGCGCGTTTGACCTCGTACAATTTGACTTTGGTCAAATCCTCGCCCAAAGGGAAGCCCGCGACGGTGGACACCTTGACTTTGGTGTCCTTCAAAATCTTTTTGCAGGTTTTGACGTGGACCGGATTGACGACGACGGCCTTAAAGCCGTATTTCAGGGCGTCTTGACAGAGTTTTTCGATTTCTTCGCCCGTGGCCGTAGGCGCAAGCAGCGTGGAATCAATCATGCTCATCAGTTCGCAGTAATCGTATGAGACTTTCATTTTTTAAAAAACCTCCGTTTTTTTTAGGATTGTTGCCATTGTAGCACATTTTTAAAAAATTAGCAACTATACGAGGGGTAGGGGGCGCGAAAAGCGTCCGACCGGCAATCTCTATATAAAAAGGCGCGTTTCGTGTTTGGTAGATCTTGCCGCGTCGCGCTTCGCGCTCCTCGCAATAGACTTGTTGCAAAATGGAGGAAATCACTTGATAAAGGGGCAATTGATAAATGGATTTAAGAACGAGCGTTTTCGGCAGGTAACGGGAGTTAAT
>JAISFM010000343.1 GCA_031263605.1 Clostridiales bacterium
GGGGAATATTTGCAAGTAGGAAGTAGGAAGGACGAAGTAGGAAGGTCGGTCGGGTTTCGCCTGAGCAAGCCTGTCGGCGGGCAATATTGCAAGTAGGATTGCAAGTTAGGATTGCAAGTAGGAAGTAAGAAGGACGAAGTAGGAAGGTCGGTCGGTTTTGCCTGAGCAAGCCTGTCGGCGGGCATGAAACATAAAGCATAATAAAAGCCCCTTTTTGCGTAAGCATCCGACACTTCGTCCTTCGTCCTTCCTACTTGTACTTCCTACTTCTCAACTTTCAACTTTCAACTTTCAACCCAAATTTTATGAGCGACGCGAATAGAATACAATGGTATCCGGGGCACATGGCCAAGTCCCTGCGACTGATCGAGGAGAATTTGAAACTCGTCGATATCGTCCTGTATGTATTGGACGCCCGCATACCGCGCTCCTCGTTCAATCCGGCGTTCAATCAATTGAACCTTTTGCAGTCGAACGCCAAGCCCGTCGTCTATATTTTGAACAAGGACGATTTAGCCGACCCCGCCGCGACCGCCGCGTGGGTCAAAGAATTCTCGCGAACGGGGGCGGCGGTCAAACTGTCGGCCGTCGCCGCCGGCTCGGCGAAAGGCCTGCCCGCGCTCTGCCGCCGGATTTTGCGGGAAAAACTCGACCGATACGCGCGGAAAGGCGTGACCTATTCCTTGAAAGCGATGATTATCGGGGTGCCGAACTGCGGCAAATCCGCCTTGATTAACAATTTAACGCGGTCGGCGTCGGCCAAAGTGGGCAACCTGCCCGGCGTGACGCGCGGCAAGCAGTGGCTGCGCGCGGGCGACATAGACCTGTTGGACACGCCGGGCGTATTGTGGAGCGATTTAAAGGATCAAGAAACGGCGCGGCGACTCGCCTACGCGGGCTGTATCAAGGACGATGTTTTGGACACGGCGCAGTTGGCGAAATCGCTGCTCGGCGAACTGTTCGCGAACGGTTACGGCGCGGGCGTATTGAAACGCTATGGCGTTTCCGGACATTTTTCTTTGAGTGAGCCCATCACAGATTGCCCGTCAAAAGAAAATAGCCGGCTTCAAGCAGAAAAATCGGTCGGGGAACAATCGGCGGGCAAAGCATGTCGTGCGGATGAGGACAATGCACAATGCACAATGCACAATGCACAATTAAAGGTCGGAGGACTTTTATCGGGTCATCATACACAAATGCCCGACGAAAAAATCCCCGACAATACTTCTCAATTCTCAATTCTCAATTCTCAATTCCCAAACCCCGAAGCCCTGTTTGACTTCATCGCCAAAAAACGCGGCTGTATCGGGGCGGGCGGCATTCTCGACGCGCAGCGGTGCGCGACGGTTATCTTGGACGATTTCCGCGCCGGAAGGTTCGGGAAAATCACGCTTGAAAAAACAATATTGATGGCGTGAAAAAAATCCGACTAAATTCAAACGTTCTATAAACGGCAAAACAAAGAAATGAAAACGGATCTTTTAAAATTTGAGCGCGAGTATTTGGAAAAGGGCTATAAGACCATAGCCGGGTGCGACGAGGCGGGGCGCGGGCCGTTGGCGGGGCCTGTGTCGTGCGCGGCGGTGATCATGCCTTTGGACAATATACACCCGGACATTGACGACAGCAAAAAGTTATCCCCGAAAAAGCGGGGCGTATTATACGACTACATAATAAAGAACGCGCTGGCATACTCGGTTGTATTTATCGGCAACGAGGTAATCGATGGGATCAACATATATCAAGCGGCGAAGCGGGGCATGGAAACGGCCTTGGCGACGCTGAAAATCCGTCCGGACGTGGCTTTGATCGACGCGATGAAGGGCTTGAAAGCCGATTGCCCGACGGTGCCTATAATACACGGCGACGCGCTTTCGTACAGCATAGCGGCGGCGTCGATCGTAGCCAAAGTCGAACGCGACCGTTTAATGGCCGAATACGCGAAACAGTACCCGCAATACGGTTTTGAAAAGCACATGGGCTATCCCACGCCCGCGCACTACAAATCGTTGGCCGAGTTCGGCGCGTGCCCGCTGCACCGCAGGTCTTTTTTGAAAAATCCGGGAGGCGGCGAGTCAGGCGGCGAGCAATTGAGAATTGAAAAGCAAGAATTTAAAAGTGAGAATTGAGAATTGAGAATTGAGAAGTGTCGGATGCTGACGCAAGAAATAACTTTCGGTATGCTATATGTTTCTTGCCCGCCGACCGGCTTGCTTTACGGAAATTCGACCTTACTTCTCAATTTTCAATTCTCAATTCTCACTTATAATAAGTATGGATAAAATAACTTTCGGCGCGGTGGGCGAGGAGTCCGCCGCGCGGTTTCTCGAACGCAAAGGGTACCGCGTCCTCGAAAACAATTACAAATGCCGTTTCGGCGAAATCGACGTTGTCGCTATGGACGGCGATACGCTCGTATTTGTCGAGGTCAAGCACCGCGCGACATTGAAATACGGCCGCCCCGCCGAGGCGGTCAATACGCGCAAGCAATACAAAATCTCGCAAGTCGCGGCGGCGTACATAAAAAGCAAAAAACTTTACGACGCCCCCGCCCGTTTCGACGTGATCGAGGTGCTGGATAACCGGTGGGTCAACCACATCGAGAACGCTTTTTATTCAATGATAAGTTTTTAAGGGGTCGCGCTGCGCCGAAAATCCCCCGCGCCGAATCCCCGCCCGCGCCCTATTTCCGAATAAATTTCCGAACGCGCCTTAATTTTGCTTGTCAATCCCTTAGATTTGTGGTATTATGTAACATAACTGTTATAGAGCGCGCGCGGGCTTGCCGCCGCCTCGCCGGGACGATCCGCTTTGTTATTGGTATTTTCCGTGTTAAACAAACGGGATACTAAAAATTGAAAGGCAAATGAACGCCCCCGTTTAAGGATCGGTTCTTTAAACGCAGGAGAATAGGAACACCGCCATGAGCAAAATTATCGAAGCCATCGAGAAAGAGAACATGAGGACGGACGTGCCCGTTTTCAACGTCGGGGACGTGGTAAAGGTTTACGTAAAGGTCGTCGAGGGTACGCGCGAACGCTTGCAGGCGTTCGAGGGCACCGTGATCGCCAAGCGCAACGGCGGCATTCGCGAGACGTTCGTCGTGCGCCGCATTTCGTTCGGCGTGGGCGTGGAACGCTGTTTCCCGTTGCACTCGCCCAAAATCGGCAAAATCGAAGTCGTCCGGCAGGGCCGCGTCCGCCGCGCCAAACTGTACTATTTGCGCAGTTTGACCGGCAAAGCCGCCAAAATCAAAGCGGCCGTCAAGGAATAAAGTTGTGATATGAAAGCGAACGTCAAGAAAAAATTGTTTCCGAACGGGAAAAAAACGTTTCTCTATTTAACAGCCCTGCTCGCCTTATCGAGTTTCTTTTTATTCCTGCCCGGCTGCGCCAAGGTGGACGCGGGGCTCAATTTGTTGGCCAACGCGAATTTTACCAACCACACGGATTTCAAAGAGGTGTCCTATGCCTACACCGACGAAAAGGGCGTGGAACACAACGACGGCGAGGCCTATAACGCCGCCTTCGTCGAGAACAAAGAATTTTCGGGCGCGTATTGGTCCAAACAACTGCCCAAGGACTGGACGGTGCGCGTGAGCGACGAAAAGGTCGCGTCCTTCAAGGGCTTTGACAGGGACCCGAAGTATAAAGCGAACTCGACGGACCTCGACCCCGAGCAGAGCCGGAACTACGCGGTCTTGAAAATCAACGCGGCCGCGATTCAATCGAGCGGCAAGAACACGGGCTACGGTTGGATTCAACTTTCCCAAAAAATTCGGGTCAACCCCGATTCCTATTACCGTATAACCTTTCAATACAAGGGCGCGATGAGCGTCCCCGACGCGAGCACCGGCAGGAACGAGTCCTACGCCAAATTGTTCGCGGGGGCGGCGGAGGACCCGTCCTTTATACCCGCCGCCGCGCGGACGGTTTCCATCAGCGCGACGACGGCGCAGACCTATACGTTGGACGTGGGGAGCGGCAACCTGCGCGCGCTCACGCTGACGATTAACGTGGGCGCGCCCGGCCACGAGATGGGCGATTCGGAGGTCAAGGTCTCCGGCGTTTCGATTTACGAGTTGGCGGAAAAGCCCGATTCCAATCCGCACGTCCTGTATAAAAACGGCGGCTTTCACGCCACGGCGTTCAAAGCCGCCCTGTGGATAGCCGGCGGCTTTATCGTGTTTGCCGTGCTTTGCTGGTTCGCGGTGCATTTCCTAACCTTGAATTTTGTGTATCATAAACCGCAGGAGAAAATCGACGGCGCCCCGATCGGGGGAGGCCGCGGCAAAGGGGGCCCGGCAAAGGGCGGCCCGAATAAAGGAAAGGCGGCCGTGAAATCACCCCCTAAATTTGTGAAGAGCGTTAAAAAAGGGCCGAAATCGGCCGATTTGTCGGCGGACGACGGCGGGGACACGCTGGAAGTCCCGTTTCCGAACGGCGAAGAAGAACCCGCCGCCGATACGGTTTCGGCCGCGCCCGTGAAAACAACGTCTCGGGCGGACGCGATACGGGCGGCGTTGGCCGCGAAAGAGGCCGCGATGCAGTCCAACCCCGACCGGGCTGCGTTCGGCTTCGGCGGGGGGATAGAGCAGCCCGCGCGGGACGGCAAACCCCGCGCCGAGGCCGCGGACGACGCTTATAAACTTGACGAGGAAAAAGCGGCGGCCAAACGGGCGGCCGAGGAAAAGGCCGCGGCCGAACGCGCGGCGGCAAGGGAAGCGGCCGGGCAAGCGGCGGCCGAAAGGGCCGAGGCGAAGGCGTCGGCAAAAGCCGCCAAGGCCGCGCAAAAGGCCGAGCGGAAAGCCGCGAAAGCCGCCGCGAAGGAAACCGCCGCGCAAGCGAAAGCGATTGAAAAGCAAGCGAAGGAAACCGCCGAGCGAGAGGAAAGAGCCGCCGCGCAAGCGAAAGCCGCCGCCGAGCGAGAGGAAAAGGCCGCCGCGCAAGAGAAAGAAACCGCCGAGAAGTTAGAGGCCGCGCTTGCCGAGATCGAGGCGGCGGCCGAACCGGAACCCGCCGCGGCCGAAACGCCGGTCGAATTCGAACCCGAACCGGTTGCGGTTGAACCCGAGCCTATTGCGGTCGAACCCGAACCGGTTGCGGAAATTGAGATTAAATCGTTTGAACCCGAGCCCGCCGCGGTCGAACCCGAACCGGTTGCGGAAATTGAGGTTAAACCATTTGAACCGGAACCCGCCGCGGACGCGTTCAACGGTCAAAAACCCGTTTTAAATCCTGCCGAACTTACGCCGGATATGTTCGATGTTCTAAAACCCGTCGCGGAACCGGACGAGCCCGCCGCGGGCACGTTCGACGGCGTTAAACCCGTTGTAAAATATACCGAACCCGTCGCGGACACGTTCGACGACGTAAAACCTGCCGCGGAACCGGACGGACCCGCCGCGGACATTGCGGATGAGCCCGCCGCGGAACGGCCCGAACAACCCGCGCCGGCCGCGGAACCCGGCAAAACCTTTAAACAAGCCGTCGGGGAAACGGTCTCTTTCGTGTGGAAAAACTACACGGTATGGGTCTTGCTCGGGTTGGCG
>JAISFM010000115.1 GCA_031263605.1 Clostridiales bacterium
ACACTTTTTTTTTGCGGGTTTTTTTTTCTAAACAAATCTTTTACTTGCCGTATTTTTTTTGACTGGGGTGGGGTGAAACCCTTTTCAAATTGGTTTCCCCCCCATACTTTAAAAAAATCCCCTAACCCTTCAAGAAATCCATTTCAATTCTCATTTGAAATCGGGCAAACTGGCCAGACCGTTTTTCAGTTCCTCGTCGGAATAGGCGGCGTCGGTGATGTTGCCCTTGTTGTACTCGTCGTAGGCGGCGAGGTCGAAATAACCGTGGCCCGTGAGGTTGAACAGGATCGTTTTCGCCTCGCCCGACTCCTTGCAGGCGAGAGCCTCGGACATCGCCGCGCAAATCGCGTGGGCGGATTCCGGCGCGGGCAGCAGCCCCTCGATCTCGGCGAACTTCACCGCCGCGCCGAATACGTCGGTTTGGCTCAAAGCGACCGCCTCTATCCTGTTCTCGTGCTTCAATACGCTGACCAGCCCGGACGCGCCGTGATAGCGCAGCCCGCCCGCGTGTATGCCGCTGGGGATAAAGCCGCTGCCCAACGTGTACTGCATCAGCGCGGGCGTGAAGCCCCCCATGTCGCCGTAATCGTAGGCGTACTTACCGCGCGTCAGCGTCGGGCAGGCGGACGGCTCGACCGCGACGTACCGCGTCCTGACGCCCTCGCGCAGGGTCTTGCCGATGAAGGGGAACGCGAGCCCGCCGAAATTCGAGCCGCCGCCGACGCACGCGATCACTATGTCGGGGTAGTCGTCGATCTTTGCGAATTGCAGCAGGGCCTCCTCGCCGATGACCGTCTGGTGCAGGACGACGTGGTTCAGCACGCTGCCCAGCGAGTAGTGCGCCTTTTCGGATTTCAGCGCGAGTTCCACCGCCTCGCTGATCGCCGTCCCGAGCGAGCCGCGGCAGCCGGGGTCTTTGGCCAGCACGCCGCGCCCGAATTCGGTCGTGTCCGACGGCGAGGCGTGGACTTGCGCCCCGAACGTCTCCATGATGATTTTGCGGTAGGGCTTTTGCTGCGCGCTGGCCTTGACCATGTAGGTCACGTCCTCGATGCCGAACATGGCGCACGCCGCCGCCAACGCCGTCCCCCACTGCCCCGCGCCCGTTTCCGTCGTCAGTTTCTTGATCCCTTCGGCCTTGTTGTAGTACGCCTGCGGGATCGCCGTGTTCAGTTTGTGGCTGCCCGACGGGTTGTTGCCCTCGTATTTGTAGTAAATCCGCGCCGGCGTCCCCAACGCTTTTTCAAGGCGGTACGCCCTGTTCAACGGGCTGGGGCGGTAGGTCATGTAGGCCTCGCGCACCTTTTTGGGGATCTCGATGTAGCGTTCCCGGCTCATCTCCTGTTTCAAGAGTTCGATCGGGAACAGCGCGGCCAGTTGCTCGGGCGGGCAGGGCTTGCCGTCCTTGCCCAAAGGCGGCGGCGGCGGGTTCGGCAAATCCGCCGCGATGTTGTACCAAAATTTCGGGGTTTCCTTTTCGGATAAGTAAATTTTATTGGGGATACGTTTCATGGTGATATACTCCTATTTATTTTTTATTTTGGTTGGGTTGGTTGGGTTTTTGTTTGCGCTATGCGGAAAAACCTTTTTGAAAAAAGGTCTTTCCGCGCCTTTTCCAAAAACTTTCAACCTGTCTTCATAGATAAAGGGAACGCGAAGACGAGTTATTGACATTATATGCAATTGTGCCGTTACGAAAAACGAACGCCTTAAAAAAAGGCAAATAAAAATTATACGCGGCCTTGCGGCCACCAAAACCAACGACGGGCGGAAATGAAGTTTTCAACCGTTTTATTCATCGCCGAATTAACCTGTTATGTACAGTATACACCTTTATAAATGAAAATGCAAGCGTTTTTACGGGATTGGAACGGACAAATAACGGACAAATAACGCGGAACATAAACTCGGCGTGTCATTGCGAGGAGCAACGCTATTTGTACACTCCCTACGGTTCGTAATTTTCTATTTCAATTTGAAAATTTCGTCGCCGAACGTAATCGTTTTGTCTTTTTCGGAATAATTGAACCGAAAAACGTAACCCAAATCACCGGTGTAACTGAAATTAATATGAAAATAAGTTTCGCCGGCGCCCATGGATTTGAGTATGTCCGGATTGATATGCGAGGCAATATCCGTATTATCCCAATCTGTATCATCCCAGTCGGGGCCGGGAGCGTTTGCTTTTAAAACCGCTTCCACTTCCGTAAAATCATAGTTGACAAAGTACAGTTTATTACTGTCAACGATTTCGATATATACGCTGTCGTCGCCTTCCAAATAATATTTGCCGGACGCGACAGACCAATCCTTTTTACAGGCGGCCAGCGCGAATACCGAAAGCAACAGCAATAAACCGATATATTTTACAAATTTTTTCATTATGCCGATATTATACAAGAAAAAAGGGAAATAAGCAAGTATTTTAACGGGCGTGAAGTGGACAAAGAGCATTGATGGCAATCTCTACAAAACGCGAAACGCGAAACACGAAACGCGCCTTTTTACATAGAGATTGCCGCGTCGCGCTTTCGCGCTCCTCGCAATGACGGGCGCTTTAACCGCCCGTGTGAAAGTCGTCGCCGTCGGAACCGCGTTTGCTTTGATCCTCCGTTTCGTCGTCGTTCGGAATATCCAGTTCCAATGCGCTCTCGTCAATTTTCCATATAAGGTCGCGCCGGAGATATGCGCTCGTTTCCAACAAATACGCAACCTTGCGTTCCTGTGCGGCAATACGGTTATTGCAATACGAGATCCAAAATTTTATCAAGCAGGTTATTAAAAGCAATCCCATAAATCCGAGACACAAAAAAATCATCGCGGTCACGACAATTATTGCAGTCACGACAATTATTCCATTCGCACCCAAAACAAGCAACGCCACAAAAACAACGGCCGCTCCGATAACATACAATCCAAGCAATATATTGAGAATAAACCGGATTGTGTTGCCGCATTCGATTTGCTTTTCATATCCGGCGGCAATATGCTGTTGATAATCGTCCCTCGTAATTTCTTGTTTATCCATTTTTATCACCCGCTTTTAGACAGCGTTTACAAGAGGTTTCAATAAACGCTATTCTATGTCCAATTTTTGTTTATTTATATTATATATGCGTTAAACGCATTTGTCAATTGTTTTTAACACATATTAAAGGTAAAATTAAATAAATATTTATGGGCAAGACCTTGGGAAAAAATTTGAAAGATTTGCGGCTGAAAATAGGGCTGTACCAAACGGATATAGCCCAAGAGTTCGGCGTCGCTCAATCGACCGTCACGCGCTGGGAAAACGGGACGCAAGACCCCGAATTGAAAACATTGGAAAAAATAGCCGATTATTTCAACGTCACGCCCGATTTTCTGTTGGGCTATGCCGCGGTGGCTCCCGCGCTGACCGTGCGGGAAAAACAGGCGTTAAACGAATTTCGGCAACTGGACGACGGCGCGCAATTTCAAACGCTCGGCTTTATGAAATCGTTGAAAGGATAATGCGGAATGCTTTTTTAATGCAGAATGCAAAATGCAGAATGGTTGACCTGTCGCAAGAATGATTAATGATTAATTGTTGACCTGTCGAAAAAGAAACTTTTGGCGTGCTTTACGTTTCTTGCCCACGGGCAATACCGCATTCGGAATGAGAGAGGAATGCGCGGGGCGTTCCCCTGTCCGGTAGAGATTGCCGCGTCGCGCTTTCGCGCTCCTCGCAATGACCAACAGGAACACGTTCCCCGCTATGACAAAGCAACGCTATGCGGCTCGTAAGACAAATGTTGAAAGTTTTTTGAAAGGGGTGCGAGGAAAACTTTTTGACAAAAAAGTTTTCCCCGCAAACCACCCCGTCCGCGCGGCCACCCCTCCGTGG
>JAISFM010000127.1 GCA_031263605.1 Clostridiales bacterium
GTGACTTGTTTGGGGCAGCCCGTCGCCCTGACGAAAAAGGAATACGACCTTTTAGTTTTTTTGGTGCGCAACAAGAACACGGTGATCAGCCGCGAAAAGATATTGAGTTCGGTTTGGGAGTACGATTTTTACGGCGACACCAACATAGTGGACGTATATATTCGGTATTTGCGCGGCAAGATTGACGACAAATTCGGCGTGAAACTGATCGAGACCCTGCGCGGATTCGGCTACATCTTGCGGGACAGCGGGGAAGGGAAGAGTGAAAGTTGAAAGTTGAAAATTGAAAAGTTTCGGATGCCGGCGCAAATTGAAACTTTGAATTGCGTTGCGTTTCTTGCCCGCCGACCGGTTTGCTCCTGCGGAAATTCGACAACAACTTCTCAATTCTCAATTCTCACTTCTCAATTCGCGAGCGATGAACGAAACGAACAAACAAAAAAAACGCAACTTTGGGCGCAGCCTCGCCGCCGTGCCTCGCCGCATTGCCGCGTCGGTTCGGAAATTCGCCCAAAAACGCCGTTGGAGCGTCACGACAAAGGCGACGGTCATGTACGGGATTATTTTCGCGTTGGTGTTCACGGGGTTGGGCGTCCTGTTGGTGGTGTCCTATCGAACCTACCTGTTGGGCAGCGTGGAGCCGGAAAAGGTGGGGGCGATGCTCGCGCCCCTCGCGATTCTCCTGCTTATCCTGTTGGCGTTCGGGCTTGCGCTGACGCTGGCGTTGGGCGGCCTCGTGGTGCGCGGCATGTTGACGCCGGTAAAAAAGATGATAGCGACGGCCAAGGAAATCGACACCGCGTCGCTGTCCACCCGCATCGAGACGGGCAGCAGCGAGGACGAACTCTATGATTTGGCGGCGATTCTGAACGGCATGTTGGATCGCCTGCAATCGGCGTTCGACCGGCAGAACCGTTTTATCTCGGACGTGTCGCACGAACTGCGCACGCCGATCGCGGTGGTGCAGGGCTATTCGGAACTGCTGTCGCGTTGGGGCTCGGCCAAGCCCGAAGTCCTGAAAGAGGCGATCGACGCGATCACGGCGGAAGCGCACAACATGAAAAGCCTCGTGGAGAAACTGCTGTTTCTGGCGCGCGCGGATAAAAAGACGCTGATCATTCAGCCGGAAAGTTTCCACATGGACGAACTGATCAACGAGATAGTGACGGAAACGCGGCTGATTACGCAAAAAGAGATTGTGGCGGGGCAAATCGAGCCGCTGACCGTATTGGCCGACCGCGCGCTGATCAAACAGGCGATACGCGTTTTCATGGAGAACAGCGTCAAGTACAGCGGGGCGGACGGGCGGATCACGTTGAGTTGCTATGAGGACGGCGGGCGTTGCGCGGTAGTGGTGTCGGACAACGGCATAGGCATCTCGGAAACGGACTTGCCGCACATATTCGAGCGGTTTTACAAGGCGGACGCGTCGCGCCGCCGCGACGGAGGCAGCGCGGGGTTAGGGCTTGCGATTGCGAAGTGGATAGCGGACGCGCACGAGGCGGAACTGGACGTATCGAGCAAGCCCGGCATAGGGGCGACGGTGCGGCTGTTGGTATGAGAATTGAGAATTGAGAAGTGAAAATTGACGATTGACAATTGATAAATTGCAGTCAAGAGAATTGCGCCCGATGTCATTGCGAGGAGCGCGAAAGCGCGACGAAGCAATCCCTACAAAACACGAAACGCGCCTTTTTACATAGAGATTGCCGCGTCGCGCTCCCGCGCTCCTCGCAATGACCGTGCCCGTCTCAACACAACTTTCAACTTGCTTATCAATATGTTGAAAGTTTCTGGGAAAGAGCGCGAGAAAACACTTTTTACAAAAAGGGTTTTCTCGCCCCTCGACAAAACAACCCAACTAATCCAACCAACCCGACCCAACCAACCCAAACGACCAAAAAAACAACGACAAAAATATAAAACCATAAAAAAGGAAGATTTATCATGTCAAATGAGATTCATGTAGTGACGGGAGCGGCGGGGCGTATCGGTTTCCCGCTTGTTCTGGAACTGAAAAAACGCGGGGCGTATGTCAGGGCGTTTTGCCATTCGGACAACGAGATATCGGCGCGGCTGAAAGAAATCGCCGACGAAGTGGTATTCGGCGACTTGCGCGTCCCCAAGGACGTAGAGGCGGCGTTTACGGGCGCGACGTATGTCTACCATTTGGGCGGGCTGATCTCGATCGGGTCGAAACTGACGGCGGAATTGAGGACGGTCAACGTCGAGGGCACGCGCAACGTGGTGAACGCTTGCGTGAAACGCCAGGTCAAAAGGCTGGTACACACGGGCAGCGTCCACGCGTTGGACTTCGAGAACAAAACGGACGTGTTGACGGAACCGGACAGGTACGCGCCGTCCAAGGTAAAGGGTCCCTACGCGGCGACCAAAGCCGAGGCGTGCAACCTTGTATTAGACGCGGTGAAACAGCACGGCTTGAACGCGGTGATCGCGCTGCCGTCGGGGGTGACGGGCGCGTACGAGTACAAACTGTCCAACTTCGGGCAGATGATCCGCGACGTAGCGAACAAAAAACTCCCCGTTTATATCTCGGGCGAATACGATTTTGTGGACGCCGAGGACGTGGCGTGGGCGTTGGCGGAACTCGCGTTAAAGGGCGTGAAGGGCGAGAGTTATCTGGTGTCGGGCCACAAAATAACGGTCAAGGAATTGGTCGGTTTGGCGGCGGGCGCGGCGGGCGTAAAGCCCCCGAAAATAAAAATCCCGACATTTTTAGTAAAGATGGTCGCGCCGATGGCCGAAAGCGGCGCAAGGCGCAAGGGCAAACTGCCGACATTCACGCCATATTCGATTAAGGTCCTGCACGACAACTGCAACTTCTCGCACGAGAAATTGACCGCGCTGACGGGCTACGACCCGCGCCCGGTCGCGGAATCGATTCAAGCGCAGGTGGACTTTCTGAAAGGGTTGCAAGGCGGCGCGAAGGTTGAAAGCGCGGAAGCGGAAAGCGCGGCGGTCGAGGGCGCGGAGGTTGCGGGTTCGGAAAACGACAGCCCGTGGGCTGCAAGCGCGGAAGCGGAGAGCGTAGAAGCCGCGGGTTTGAGCGCAAGCGCGGAAGCGTCGGGTTCGGAAGCGGAGAGCGCGGAAGTCGGCGGTTCGGAAGTTGCAAGTTCGGAAACCGAAAGCCCGTGGGCGGCAAGCGCGGAATCGGAGAGCGTAGAAGCGTCGGGTTCGAGTGAAAGCGCGGAAGTGTCGGGTTCGGAAACGGAAAGCGCGGAAGCCGTAAGTCCGGAAGCGGTCGAATCGGTTGAACAGGAATCATCGGAACCGGTTGAGAATTGAAATCGGTTGAGAATTGAGGGAGTGGACAAACCGCGTTGAACGCCAACACGGCGAGTCATTAGACTTGCGGCGAAATGAATACGGGGTCATTGCGAGGAGCGCGAAGCGCGACGCGGCAATCTCTACCAAACAGGGGAACGCCCCGCACCGGACAAGGGAACGCCCGCGCGCTTTCCTCTTTCATTCCGAACGCGCTCTTATGTCATGATCTGAGCGAAGTCGAGAAATCTCCCACCGATTTAGTGGTTAGTGGTTCGTGTCGGTCGGGGTGACATTGCGCGCGGGCGTTCCCCTGCCTAGTAGAGATTGCTTCGTCGCGCTGCGCGCTCCTCGCAATGACATGCCGTGGCGCGCAATGTACCCCGACCGACCATCTTCCATCTTCCATAGTCCTCCGACCGACACTATTCCCTATCCACTATTCCCTATTCCCTTGAATGCGGTCGAGATTCTTCACGGCAAACGGAATGACAGCGTTCCCAAAAGGATTTATATATCGTTATGTCAACATCCATCTATTACTTCTCGGGTACGGGCAATTCGTTGCGCACGGCCGAAATTTTGCGCGGGAAAATCCCCGACGCGCGACTTTTCAACATCGCCGCCGAATTTGCCGCCGGCCGCTTTGCAATCGACGCGGACAGGCTCGTTTTCATTTATCCCGCCTATGCCTATGAGATGCCGCACATGGTGCGCCGCTTTATCCGGCGCGCGCGGGTCAAGTGCGCATATGCGGCGGCGTTGGTGACGTTCGGCTCGCACCCGGGCGGCGCGTTGGCCGAATGCAAACGCCTTCTGAAACGTAAAAAAATCCGCCTCGACTACGCGGCCAAAATCCCCGCGGTGGAAAATTTCATCCCGATTTTCGGCGCGCCCGACGAGAAAACAAAGGCCGAACGCCTCTCCCTGCAAACCGCCGCCGCCCACCGCGCCGCCGACGGGGTCGCGAACGCCGAAACGAACAAAATCCACACCTTTCACCCGCTTGCCAAATGCGTCAGTCTGTTTTTCCGCGCCGCCAAGCCCCTGCTGGTCAAAATGTACGAGGTGACGGACGACTGCACGGGCTGCGGCCTTTGCGCGCGGATTTGCCCGGCGGGGGCGATCGAGCCGGACGAAAACGGCCGCCCCGTCTTTCATTCCAACTGCGAGGTCTGTCAGGGCTGCCTGAATTACTGCCCGGCGCGCGCGCTGCATTTTTTCCGTTTGAAAGAAGGCGTTCCGCGCTATCGGCATCCGGAAATATCCGCCGCCCGCAGGATCCTGCGCGAAAGCCCGCGCCCCGCCCGAGCCGCGGTTCCCGACCCGGTTCCCGATTCGATCGTCGATTCGGTCGATGGGGAAGTGGGGATTGAGAAGTTTTGATGTTGTGCGCGGTTGTGCGGGGAGAATTTTTTGAAAAAAGTTTTCCCCGCGCCCCCTTTCCAAAAACTTCCGACATTTGCCTTACGAGCCGCATAGCATTTGAGAGCGTAATTATTCAGTTTTCAAAGAACGAGGAACCGGAGCGCAAATTTACGATTTACAATCGTACAGTTGAATTCCAATTTACAAATGACAAATGACAAATTGCGGTCGGGGGATTTTGCGCAGTGCACAGTGCATAGTCCACAGTTGCGGTCGAGTTGATTTGAGAACCACCCCGCCGCCGTTGGCGGTACCCCTCCGAGGGAGGGGAATTTTTATAAGGTGGGCGATTTCTCAACTTCGCTCAGATCATGACAGGGATTTGCGCATTTGGAATGAGACAGGAAAGCGCGCGGGCGTTCCTGTGTTCGGTAGAGATTGCCGCGTCGCGCTTCGCGCTCCTCGCAATGACAGAAGGGGCGTTCGCGCTCTTTGCAATGACTATCGGCGCGGTTTGTCCGCTCTTATGCGCGCTAAAATTTCTTTATCCGCAATTTGTAAATTGGCCATTGTAAATTGTAATTTTTCTTTCCGTCGCCCCCGGACGACAGTCAAGGGGCAATTTTGTGTAAGAGGCCGTCGCGCTCACGCCAC
>JAISFM010000050.1 GCA_031263605.1 Clostridiales bacterium
AAATGAAAAAGGGTACCCTTTTTCATTTTCGCGGGCGAATGCCCGCGAAAATGAGGGCGGACAAGAAGACTGTGAGAACAGGCAAATACAGGAAAAAAAGACTGCGAGATATGGGCAAAATAAGGCTGACAAAATAAGATAGGCGAAGACAGGCAAAACGCGGGCAAAAAGAGGCTTTGAGAGAGTGAACAGAATAGGGATTGAAAATTGGACGCTGACGGATTTGGAAACGGGGGAGAGGATTCCCGCGTCCGTGCCGGGCGATATTACCGTCGATTTATATAAGGCGGGCCGGATTCCCGACCCGTATTACGGGCTGAACCATCGGGATTTGAAATGGGTAACGGAACGGGATTTTGACTATACGGCGCATTTTACCGTTAGCGGGGAGGTCGCCGAAACGGAGGAACTCTTCCTCGTCTTGGAAGGCGTGGATTTGTTCTCCGAGGTATTTGTAAACGGGAATCGGGTCGGCGCGACGGAAAACATGTTCACGCGGTATCGATTCGACATCAAGCCCTATGCCGCGCGGGGGCGCAACGAATTGAGGGTCAAAATGCGCGCCGTCCGCCCCGCGCTGGAAAAATACGGGCGGGACGGCTGGTACGCCGAATGGCGGGGGAACCGCTATTTCGCCTGTTTCAGCAATCCGGCGCGGCTTTTCCTGCGCAAGGCGCAATGCCATTTCGGGTGGGACTGGGCCCCGGATTTGCCGGGGTACGGGCTGTGGGGAGCGGCCTATGTCCTGCGCGAGAGCAAGCGGCGCATCGAGGACGCGCGGGTTTTGCCGCACAGCGGCGGCGCGGTCGCTTTTATAACGGAAGTCAATTACAACGCGCGCGGCCGGGTGGACTGCGCGGGCCGCCCCGTGCCGGGGTCGCGGGCGGAAAGTTGCGGCGAGAGGATTCGGGCGAGCGTGGCGAAAAGGCCCGGCCGGGACTGCGAGGACTTTTACATAACCGAGGTTCCGGCGACGCGGGTCAAGAACATCGTCAACGTTTTCGTCGAAAAGCCGGAACTGTGGTGGCCGAACGGGTACGGGGCGCAGCCGCTGTACGAATACAAGGTGGAATTGATCGGCGGGGACGGCGCGGTTCTGTCGGAAAAGGCGGGGCGGCTGGCGTTCCGGACGGTCGGGCTCGCGCAGGAGCCGAAGGGAGACGGCGCGGCGGGCTATTGCCTGACGGTCAACGGCGCGGAGATATACGCCAAAGGGTCGAACTGGGCGCCGCTCGACTGTTTCACGGGCGCGATCCCCGACGAAAAATACGCCCGCGCCCTGAAACTCGCCTGCGATATGAACCTGAACGCGCTGCGGGTGTGGGGCGGCGGGATTTACGAGAAGGAAATTTTTTACGACCTGTGCGACGAATACGGGATTTTGGTGTGGCAGGACTTCATGCTGTCCTGCGCGGACATTCCCGAGGACGACGCGGATTGGGTGAAAAACATGCTCGCCGAGTGCGAATACCAAATCAAACGGCTGCGGAACCGCCCGTGCGTCGCGTATTGGGCGGGCTGCAACGAAAAGCCCGGCTGCTTCGGGCATTGGGACAAAACGCACGGCGACAATTTTCTGGACGTTACCCTGCGCGGCCTTGTACATCACTTGGACGGGACGCGCCCCTACGCCAAGCAAAGCCCGGCGGGGCTGACCGACGTGGACGGGGATTGGGAGAGCGGGGACAGCCACGCGAGCGCGTTCGACGCGGGGCTGGCCGACATCGGCGGGTACCGGAAGGCCGTCGCCGAACGGTCGCCCGCGTTCGTGTCGGAGTGCGTCGCGATGGGGCCGGGGCACGCGGACACCTATGAGAGGATATTCCCGCCCGAACAGCGGTGGCCGGTCGGCGAGTACTGGGAGGACAGGCTTTCGCGCAACCCGCACGGGCTGGACGCTTCGCCCTTTGTACGGCAGGAGTTGCGGTACGTCCGCGCCCTGTACGGCGAGGCGCGGTCTTTGGGCGGCTTCTGCGCGGCGGGGATGCAGGCGCAAGCCGAGTGCTTACGGGCGGAGGCGGAGCATTGCCGCGCGATCAAGGACGTCAATTCGGGCTTTTTGAATTGGATGTACTCCGACATCTGGCCGTGCGGCACCTGCGCGGTAGTGGACTGGCATACGGAGCCGAAACAGGCGTATTACCAATTGCGCCGCTCGTTCGCGCCCGCGCTTGTCACCTTTGCGATGGACGGGGACGGGCGGCACAACGCGGTCGCCGTCAACGACACGGGCGACGCGCTGTCGGGCGAGATCGAATACGGGCAAAGGACGTTGGGCGGGCAAACGCTGTGGTCGGAAAGGCGGGCGGTTTCGGTCGGGGCGCGCGGGGTTTTGCGCGTACCGAACGAAAGGACGCGGGAACGCGCGGACGCGTACCTGTACGCGCGGGCGGTTTTGAACGGGCGGGAATACAAGGCCGTCTATTCGCCGTCGATGTGGAAGGGCGCGGCGTTCGAGAGCGATTACAAGTATGAGGCGGGGCAAACCCGCCCGGGCGAGTTGCGCGTGAAAATCACGGCGGGCGCATTCGCTAAATCGGTTTCCCTGCGCTTGCCCGACAATTGGAAATACGAGTATTCCGACAACTATGTGGATTTGGAGGCGGGCGAAACCCGCGAGATCGTCGTGCGGAGCGCGGGCGGCGAGGCGATAGACCCGTCGGGGCTGGCGGTGAGCGATTTTGCGGGCGAGACGCGGTGATGCTTAAAGGCAGAATGCTTTTTTAATGCACAATGCACAATTGCGGATAAGGTTTTTTTAAGACAATAATGCCTGTGGGCAAGAAACGTAAAGGATAACGGAAGTTTCTTTTTCGACAGGCCAACATCGGAATGAGAGAAAGCGCATTCGGAATGACAGGGCTTAATCGAATATGTGGGAGATTTCTCGACTGCGCTCGAAATGACAGGACTTGGCGCGCAGGGCGTTCCCCTGTCCGGTAGAGATTGCTGTGTCGCGCGTTCTGCGCTCCTCGCAATGACAAGGTTAATGACGAATGACAAATTGCGGATAAGGTTTTTTTAAGACAATAATGCCTGTGGGCAAGAAACGTAAAGCATACCGGAAGTTTCTTTTTCGACAGGTCAACAATTCTGCATTTTGCGTTCTGCATTTAATTGCGCAATGCGCATTGCGCGTTCAATCGATGCGATCGGCGGACGACCGCCGCGTATAAAGGAGAAGCAACGATGAGAAACAGAAAACTGTGGATTATGATCCTCGCGATAGCCCTTGCGTTGGGCTGCGCGTCGGTCGGGCTTGCCGGGTGCGGCAAGCAAGAGGCCGCGCTGACCGGAATCGCCGCAACCTATGTTCAAGGCGAAACGGCGGTATACGAAAATACGCCGCTGGACGATTTGAAAAGCGGCTTGACCGTCACGGCGAAATACGGCGACGGCGCGGAAAAAGCCGTGGCCGCCGCCGACTATGCGCTGTCGGGGACGCTGGTTGCCGGAGCGTCCGAGGTCACCGTTACATACGAGGGCAAGACGGACGCGTTCAACGTGACCGTTTCGGCCTCGGCGTTGACGTCGATCACGGCGGCTTTCGAGCAAACGGGGACGGTCTATACCACGACGGCCGTGGCGGCCGTCCCGACAAAGGGAACGCTGACCGTCACTAAATATATGTCCGACGGCACGCAGGCGGTTTGCGCCCCGTCCGAGTATACGCTGAGCGGGACGCTGACGGCGGGAACGGCAACCGTTACCGTAACGCTGGCGGGGAAAATGGCGACGTTTAACGTGACCGTGACGGCCGCCGTTCTGACCGGCATCACGGCGGCCTATGCGCAGAGCGGCGCGGTTTATGCGTCCGCGCCGTTGGACTCTTTAAAGAGCAATCTGACGGTGACCAAACAGTACAACGACGACGGCGGCGGGCAAGTTTGCGCTCCGTCCGAGTATACGCTGGGCGGGACATTGACGGCGGGAACCCCGACCATTACGGTAACGCTGACGGGGACGGACAAAACCGCTACGTTTACCCCGACGGTGACGGCGGTCGCCTTGACCGGAATCACGGCGGTGTATACGCAGGGCGGGACGGCGGTTTACACGTCCACTTTGTTGAACGTTTTAAAGAACGGGTTGGAGGTAACCAAACGGTACAACGACGGCGCGACGGAAAGTTGCGCTCCGGCCGAGTACACGTTGAGCGGGACATTGACGGCGGGAACCCCGACCATTACGGTAACGCTGACGGCGGAACAGTCGAAAACAGCGACGTTTGCCCCGACGGTGACGCAAGCGGCGGTTACCGAAATCGCCGCGAACTTTACGCAGGGCGCGGGCTTGGCGAACATCGTCTATGCCGACATGACTGTGTCCGACCTCGGCCAAAAAGGGACGCTGACGGTAACGGAAATCTGGAACGACGGCAGGGAGCCGACCCCGACCGCGAATTACGCGTTGAGCGGCACGCTGTCCGCGGGCGCAAGCGCGGTGACCGTCACGCACGGCGAAAACAACGCGCTGACCGACACGGTCACGGTGTTCGTGACCGACAAGGTTTCCGTATGGCCGTATTTTAGTATGGACGTTCCCAACGTTCCCGGCGCGTCCTTTGTGATGGGCGACGGCGTGTCGAGCGCGGAGGATTCGCTTGTACTGACCGACGCGGGCGCGAAGGCCTATGTCACGGCGGCGGGCACGTATTATATAAAGGCGGCGGACGGCAAATACCTCGCGCAACTTACGGCGACGGACTTCGCTTTGACGGCGGCGGACTTCGAGTATGCTTACAACGAGGGCGGTACGTACTCGCTGACCGACGCGGGCGCGGGCGCGATCAGAATCAGCGGCACGGGAACCAATAAGACCGCATACGCCGTCAAGGCGGCAGCGTGGGGCTTACTGCAAGCCTATGCCGCGGCGAACGGCTATACGCAAATCACCCTCACGGTGACAAGCCTAAGCGGAGATACGGGAGTCTTTATGGGGGACGCCACCTTAAACGATACGGGGTGGTACACGGCGGACGCCCTCCCCAAAGTTTTCACGGCGGCCGTCAACGGCTCTCCGATATCGGTCGGCGTATGGCAGAACAGCGAGGCCGTATTCACAATAGCCTTCGAGCCGATACGGGCGCAGTTCGGACGCGAGTACGACGTGGCGGCGGACTCGGCTGCGAAGTTGTACGGCCCCGACGGCGGCTATACCTTTGCGGGGAATAAGTTGTCGTTCACGGCGACGGGGGACTACCTGTTGGAGTTCGCGTCCGGCGCGGGTACGTTCAGAGCCTTGTACGCGGTGACGGATTTCGCCTTGACGGCGGCGGACTTCGAGCATACTTACAGCGACGGCGGCACTTACTCGCTGACCGACGCGGGCGCGGGCGCGCTCAAAATCAGCGGCACGGGAGCCAATAAGACCCTATACGCCGTCAAGGCGGCGGCGTGGGGCTTACTGCAAGCCTATGCAGCGGCGAACGGCTATACGCAAATCACCCTCACGGTGACAAGCCTGAGCGGAACCGAGGGAATATTTACGGGGGACGCCACCTTAAACGATACGACTTGGTACACAGCGGACGCTCTTCCCAAGGTTTTCACGGCGGCCGTCGCAGGCTCTCCGATAGTGGTCGGCGTATATCAAAACAGCCCCGCCGTATTCACAATAGCCTTCGAGCCTCTGCGGGCGCAAATCGGCCGCGAGTACGACGTGACGGCGGACTCGGTTACGAAACTGTCCGGCCCCGAGGGCGGCTATACCTTTGTGGGGAACAAGTTGTCGTTCACGGCGACGGGGGACTACCTGTTCGAGGTCGTGTCCGGTCAGGACAAGTTCAAAATCGCTTGTTCGGTAACCGAATTTGCCTTGACGGCGGCGGCTCTATCACCGACACGGCGGACGGCAAGTTGCGGGCGACGGGCACCAATGCCGCCGATAAGGACATCTTTACCGTAAAGGCGGCGGCATGGGCTCTTTTGCAATCTTACGCCACGGGAAAAGGGTACACGCAAATCGTCGTTACGTTGGAAAGCATCGCTTCCGGCGTTTGGGTGGGGGACGCGTCGCTCGGTACGCCCGGTTTCGGCACTCCTGGCCAGTGGTTTGACACGAGTGTCGAGTGTCCGGTCACTTTCACGTCCACGATAGGGGACAACCCGTTTCTGATTCAAACTTACACTCCGACCGTGTACGTGTTCTCGGTCAACTTCGCGGCGGCGGCGTAAAGCCGTCCCGCGAGGGGAGCGGGAATTAAATGCAGAATGCTTTCTTTGAATGCGCATTGCGCAATGCGCAATGCGCAATGCGCAATTGCGGATAAGGTTCATGAAAGCGGTGTTGCCTGTGGGTAAGGAACGTACAGTATAACGGAAGTTTCTTTTTCGACAGGCCAACATCGGAATGAGAGAGAGGAAACCACCCCG
>JAISFM010000358.1 GCA_031263605.1 Clostridiales bacterium
GTAAAAATCTTGTTAGTAGCGTTGCTACAAACTGCGATTTTTACCCGTATTACACGCAAAAATCCCTCGCCTATCGTCTCGCGTCTTAATTTCGCAACAAGTCTATTGCGAGGAGCGCGAAGCGCGACGCGGCAATCTCTACCAAACAGAGGAACGCCCGCGCGCATTCCTCTCTTATTCCGAACGCGCAAACTCCTGTCATTTCGAGCGAAGTCGAGAAATCTCCCACCTTTAAAAAATGTAGAATGCAAAATTGCGGAATGGACAAACCGCGTTGCATATAAACACGGGCATGTCATTGCGAGGAGCGTTTCGCCTCGCAACAACTCTAATGACAAAACGCATTCCGCGCAATGTCCTTTATCCGAACCTCTTACCTATTACCTAATCTTTTACCTCTTCCCTATTCCCTTGTCATGAACTCCCGCCCCAAAAACCCCAACGCCTCTTTCAATTCCGAAAAGTTTTGATAATCCTTGTAATCCTTGACGTACACTTCCAGCATGACCGGGCCGTCGAACCCCGCGCGTTTTAATCGGCGCGCCACGTCGGCAAAATCCAAAACGCCGCGCCCGGGCAACGCGGTTTCGCCGTCCCGCGTCAAATCGCAGGCGTGCACCGTCGCGATCCGCCCCGCCATCGCGTCTATGTACTCGCCAATCGGGATTCCCGACAGCGCGGCCTGTTTAACGTCCAGCGTCCCCCTTAAATCGGGGCAAAGCGGTTTCAGGCGCGAGAAATAGTCCGGCTCCGAAAAGAAACACCAATGCACCGTTTCATAGGCAATCGACAGCCCCGCCGCCCGCGCTTCGGGCATCAGGCCGTTCAGGCATTCCGCCAGATATTCATAGTTGTGCCGATAGGGTAATTTCTTTAATTTGGGCGCGCCGTGAAACGTGTAGTATTTCGCCCCCAAACGCTTGCCCGCCGCCAGCACCTTGCGGTAAATTTGCAGGGCGTCCTGTTTGACGCGGGGATTGCGGTTGAACAATTCCGGCTCGAATTGGTTCGTCAGCGGGTGGATCGAATGCACCGATACCCCCGCCGCCGCGCAGTTCTTGACGGCCGCGTCCAAATACGGCCCTTCGTATTCGCAAAAGGAATTGAGAAACACTTCGGCCACGTCGCAGCCAAGCGATTTGATCGGGACAAAGGCGTTTTCCGTCGTCACGACGGGGTAAAAAGACGCGGTGGAGATACCGAGGCGCATTTAAATTTCCCGCCCCTCGGTTTTATCGGCCGGTTTTTTCGTGTCAATCTTGTCGGCCGCCGGTTCCGTTTCGATTTTGTCGGTTATTTTTTCCGCGCCGCGCCGCGCGGTTTCGCGGGTATGTTCCTTGCGGAATTGTCGCGCGACGCGCGGGATCACAACGTCGATGTTTTTATTCATGCTCGCGCCGGCCGCTTCGGCCCGGGCGGGCTTGTCGCCCGACACCGTCAATTCCATTCTGTATTCCGCGCCCTGCCGCGACAGCACAAGGCGCGCGGGCGCGTCCTCGCCGAAATATTTGGCCAACCGTTGCAGTTTTTTCAGAAAAAGGGCTTTGAGTTTGTCGTCCGCTTGATAGTCCCGTTCGATAATTTCGATTTTCACAGGCCTTTTTGCCTCCCTTAATTTTTAGAGCCCGTATTCACTTGAATACAGATTCCCATCTATTATACCGCATTCCGACCGTTTTGTAAAGAGAGTATTTCCGTATTGTCAAAAAAGTTGTTTCCGTATTGTCAAAAAAAGTTAGCACTCGACGCTTGACATTGCTAATTTTATAGTGTATACTATGTAAGGTAAGAGGTAAAAGGTAAAAGATTAGGTAATAAGTAATAAGTAAGAGGTTCGGATAAAGGACATTGCGCGAAAACCTGTCATTGCGAGGAGCGTGGAATGCGTTTTGTCATTAGAGTTGTTGCGAGGCGAAACGCCCCGCATGTCATTGCGAGGAGCGCGAAGCGCGACGCGGCAATCTCTACCGGACAGGGGAACGCCCACGCACAATGTTCCCCGACCGCAACTGTGCACTGTGCACTGTGGACTGCTTGTGTCATTGCGAGGAGCGCGAATGCTCCGCTGTCATTGCGAGGAGCGCGGAACGCGCAACGAAGCAATCTCTATAAAAAGAGGCGCGTTTCGTGTTCGGCAGAGATTGCCGCGTCGCGCGTTCCGCGCTCCTCGCAATGACACGCGAAGCGTTTCGCCTCGCAACAACTCTAATGACAAAACGCATTCCGCGCAATGTCCTTATATCCTAACCTATTACCTATTACCTAATCTCTTACCTCTTACCTTTCACCTCTTACCTTTTACCTTAAAAAACCGGAGGTTTTTACAATGTTATGTGAGGAATGCGGCAAACGCGAAGCGACCTATCACGAGCGGACCAGCATTAACGGCGCGATCAGCGAAACGTATTTGTGCAACGAATGCCGGTCTTTGCGCGCGGGCGACGTCTTAAAAGGGCTTGGCGGGCTCGGCGGGCTGCTCAACAACATGCTCACCGGCGTGGCGAGCCTTGCCGAAAAAGAAAAAAAGAATCGGCGGGTTTGCGCCGAGTGCGGCGCGACGTGGGACGATTTTCTGAAATCCGGCGGCTATTTGGGCTGCGAGCATTGTTATAAGGAGTTCGCCGCGCTGTTGAAGCCCGTCGTTATAAAGATGCAAGGCAAATTGCAGCACACCGGAAAAGTCCCGCCCCTTTCGCCGGAGGACAAGCGCGCCGCGGAATACCGCCGTTTGACCGACGAGTTGAACAACGCGCTCGCCGCCGAACGCTATGAGGACTGCGCAAGGATTAAAAAGGAAATCGACAGGGTGAAGAACGGGTGAAAGGTTAGGTAAGAGGTAAGAGGTAAAAGATTAGGTAATAAGTAATAGATAATAAGTAATAGGTTCGGATACAGGACTTTGCGCGAAAACCTGTCATTCTTTCCGCGAGTAAAGAATCTCAACCGCATTGCGCGCAAACTCCCGTCATTTCGAGCGAAGCCCTATCATTATTTGAGCGGCGTCCCTTGTGTCATTGCGAGGAGCGCGAAGCGCGCGACGCGGCAATCTCTACCAAACAGAGGAACGCCCGCGCAATGTTGCCCGACCGCAACTGTGGACTGTGCACTGTGGACTGCTTGTGTCATTAGACTTGTTGCGAAATGGAGAAAAACATCATCTCGCGAACATGAAACATGAGTATATAAAATAGTACAAAGAAGCCGAATTTCGATAAGTAATGGGCTTATTGCCCTTTACTTTGGAAGCCGAATTGTAGATTTTAAATCGCTCAAAAGCCCATTTCGCAACAAGTCTATTGCGAGGAGCGCGGAACGCGCAACGAAGCAATCTCTATAAAAAGAGACGCGTTTCGTGTTCGGCAGAGATTGCCGCGTCGCGCGTTCCGCGCTCCTCGCAATGACAGCGGAGCGTTTCGCCTCGCAACAACCCTAATGACAAAACGCATGACAAAACGCATTCCGCGCAATGTCCTTATATCCGAACCTATTACCTATTACTTATTACCTAATCTTTTACCTCTTACCTCTTACCTCTTACCTCTTCCCTATTCCCTTCCACCCCACCTTACCGGCAGCAGGAGAGCGAAAAATGGACGTCAACAAATATGTAATTTCAAGCCGCATCCGCCTCGCGCGCAACGTGTCGGGGATTCCTTTCCCGCGCAAATTGAATGACGAGCGGGCCTATGACGAACGAGCCTATACGGTCATGAAAGACGTGTACGACTGCGTGTGCTCGTCGGGGCGGTTCCGCATCCACAAGATGAGCGCGCTGTCCGAGGTCAAGCGCACCGCCATGATGGAACGGCATTTGATTTCCGGCGACCTCGTCAAGGGCGGCGAGTGCAGCGCGGTCATTTTGAGCGAGGACGACGCGGTGTCCATCATGATCAACGAGGAGGACCATATCCGCGCCCAATGCATCATATCGGGCCTCGCGCTGACCGAAGGCTATAAAATCTTGAACGAAATCGACGACGCGATCGCCGACCGCATCAAGTACGCTTTCGACGGCGAACTCGGGTATTTGACCGCCTGCCCCACCAATTTGGGCACGGGGATGCGCGCGTCCGCGATGATGTTCCTGCCCGCGCTCACCCTGAACCAATATATCATGTCGGTGGTCAATCAGGTCAACCTGCGGAATATCGCGGTGCGCGGCGTATACGGCGAGGGCAGCGGCGCGGAGGGCTTTATGTACCAAGTGTCCAACCGGTGTTCCTTGGGGGCGACCGAGGAGGAAATCATCGCCGCCGTATCGGAGACCGTGCGCGACATCGCCGCCTCCGAGGAAAAGGCCGTCGAGCAGTTGTTAAAGACGCGCAAGGCCGAATTGACCGACAGCGTATACCGCGCCTACGGGCTGCTGACCAATTCCTATAAGATGGACAGCAAGGAATTTATGAATTTGATGGGGCAAATGAAGTTGGGCGCGAGTTTGGGCATCATCAAAATAAAGGACAAGGCCGCTCTGGACGAGATCATCATCAAGGCGCAGCCCGCGAATTTGATCCTGCTGGCCGACCGCGAACTGACCGCCGCCGAGCGCGATATATTCAGGAGCGAGGTGGTAGGAAAGGAACTTTTGGCGTTGAAAGCGACAAAATAAGGAAAAGGAAGTTGAAAGTTGAAAAGCAAGGAAGTTGAGAATTGAAAATTGAAAATTGAGAAGTTCGGTCGAATTGCAGTAAGGCGAGCCGGTCGGCGGGCAAGAAACGTACAGCGGGTCATTGCGAGGAGCGCGAAGCGCGACGAAGCAATCTCTACCGAACAGAGGAACGCCCCGCGCTTTCCTCTCTCATTCTGAACGCGGTGAAGAATCTCAACCGATGTCATTGCGAGGAGCGCGGAACGCGCGACGCGGCAATCTCTGCAAATAAAGCGGCGTTTCGGTTTTTATAGAGATTGCTTCGTCGCTGTCGCTCCTCGCAATGACGAACGCGGCCTGTCGGCGGACAAGAAACATACACCATACTCAAAGCCGCTTTTTCGACAGGTCAACAACTTCTCAATTCTCAATTCTCAATTCTCACTTCCAAACCCTTCTCAATTCTCACTTCTAAACCTTTACTTCTAAAAAAAAAGACAAGGAGACGATAAAAACATGAACTATTTTTCATTCGCAATGACCGAGAACTTGAAACGCGTCCTCGACATCGCCCGCGAAACGGCGGCGACGCTGAACTCGCCCGAAATCGGCACCGAGCATCTGCTGTTCGGCGTCCTGTCCGCGGGCGGCAGTTTCGCCGCCAAAACGCTCAACGAGGCGGGCGTCAAAGCCGACGATTTGGACGAGATTCTGGGCAACCAAACCGCCTTTGTGGGCTTCGCGGGCGCGATCGACTTCTCGCCGCGCGTCAAGCGCATCCTGTTCAGGGCCAAGGAATTGGCCGCGCAGGGCGGCTTGCCCTACGCGACGACCGAGCACGTCCTGCTCGCGATGTGCGAATCGGGCGACGGCGTCGCCTACCAATATTTGGCGGGACGGACGGACGTGGAGGGTTTAGCCGAAAAAATAGAGGACTCCCTCGAAAACGGCTCCCCGCGCCCCGCCGCGTCCGCGCCGCAGGGCGGCGGCTTCGGAGCGCAATTCGGGAAAAAGCCCGCGCGCCCCGGGCAGGCGGGCAAAGGCGGCTTGCCGCCCGTGTTGAGGGACACGGGAACCGACCTCACGCAAAAGGCGCGCGACCACAAAATCGACCCGATCATCGGGCGGCGCGAGGAAATCGAGCGGATTATCCAGATTCTGTGCCGCAAAACCAAGAACAACCCCGTCCTGATCGGCGAGCCGGGCGTGGGCAAGTCCGCCGTCGTCGAGGGGCTCGCGCAAGCGATCGTCGATAAGAACGTGCCGGAACTCCTCAAAGACAAAATCATCTACGCGCTGGATGTCGGCAGCCTGATGGCGGGCACCAAATACCGCGGCAGTTTGGAGGAGAAACTGAAAGAGATCATCGAGACGATTTCGCGCGCGGGCAACATCGTCGTCTTTATCGACGAGTTGCACACCTTGGCCAACGCGGGGCACGAAAAGGGCGAGGTCTCCCCCGCCGACATGCTGAAACCGTATCTGGCGCGCGGCGAATTGCAGACGGTCGGCGCGACGACCACCGACGAATACCGCAAATTCATCGAAAAGGACAAGGCGTTGGAGCGGCGGTTCCAGCCGATTGTCGTCAACCCGCCGTCCGTCGAGGAGACGATCGAGATCATCAAGGGGATCCGCGACAATTACGAGGCCTTCCACAAGGTCAAAATCACCGACGAGGCGATCGAGGCGGCGGTCAAACTGTCCGACCGCTATATCATGGACAGGTATTTGCCGGACAAGGCGATCGACCTTGTGGACGAGGCGGCGAGCCGCTTGAAAGTCAACTCCAACACCGCGCCGGTGGACATCAAGGGCAAGGAGGAGGATTTGAAACGGTTAGAGAACGAAAAGGCCGAGGCTTTGCGCTTGCAGGACTATGAAAAGGCGGGCAAAGTCCGCGACAAAATCACCGCTTTGACCGCCGAGATCGACCTTGTCAAAAAGAAATGGGAGGAGGACCGCAAGGTCATGAAAGCCGCGATCGACGCCGAGGACGTCGCCGCGATCGTGTCGAAATGGACTTCCATCCCCGTCACGCGGATCAACGAGACCGAAAAGGAGCGGCTACTGAAATTAGAGGACTTGCTGCGGCGGCGCGTGATCGGGCAGGACGAGGCGATCGGCAGCGTCGCCCGCGCCATGCGCCGCGCCCGCGCCGGCCTGAAAGACCCGAAACGCCCGATCGGCAGTTTCATCTTTTTGGGGCCGACGGGCGTGGGCAAAACCGAACTGACCAAGGCTCTCGCCGAGGCGATGTTCGACGACGAGAATTTGATTATCCGGCTGGACATGTCCGAGTACATGGAAGCGCACAGCGTCAGCAAGATGATCGGCTCGCCGCCGGGCTACGTCGGGTTCGACGAGGGCGGGCAGTTGACCGAGCAGGTGCGCCGCAAACCCTATTCGGTGGTGCTGTTCGACGAGATCGAAAAGGCGCATCCGGACGTGTTCAACATGCTGCTGCAAATTTTAGACGAGGGGCGGCTGACGGACGCGCAGGGCCGCGTGGTCAATTTCAAGAACAGCATCGTCATCATGACCAGCAACGTGGGCGTATCGGAGTTAAAGACGACCGTCAAGAATTTGGGCTTCCGCTCCGACAGCGGCGACGGGAAAAGCGAGGGCGTGAAGGACATTTTGACGGACGCGCTGAAACGCCGTTTCAAGCCCGAATTTTTGAACCGCGTAGACGTCATCACGATTTTCAACCCGCTGGCGAAGGCCGACATCGAAAAGATCGCGCTTCTCATGCTGAAAAAGGTGGAGGCCAAACTCGCGGAGAAGGAAATCGCGGTGCGCTTTACCGACGCGGCCGTCTCCAAGGTTGCGGAAACCGGCTACGACGCCGAGTACGGCGCGCGCCCCCTGCGCC
The DNA here is from genome assembly GCA_031263605.1 of Clostridiales bacterium. Taxonomy (GTDB): domain Bacteria; phylum Bacillota; class Clostridia; order Christensenellales; family DUVY01; genus BNZQ01. The sequence goes on from JAISFM010000358.1 coordinate 7,464, forward strand.
GCGTCATAGAGCAAAAGATCGAGGACCCTCTCGCCGAAAAGTTATTGGCGGGCGCGTTCGCCGCCGGCGACTCGATGGTCTGCGACGTAGGCAAGGACGACGGCAAGGACGGCGGGTTTACGTTCAGAAAAGGGAAGTAGCGGTTAGCGGTTGAAGTGAGAATTGAGAATTGAGAAGTTAAGGACGAAGTAGGAAGGACGAAGGGCGAAGTGTCGGACGCTTACGCAAATCGGGGCTTTTATTATGCTGTATGTTTCTTACCCGCCGACCGGCTTGCTCCGGCGGCAATTCGACCTTAATTGTGCATTGTGAATTGTGAATTGTCCTGTCATTGCGAGAAGCGCGACACGGCAATCTCTACCAAACACACGAACGCCCCGCGCGTTCCTCTGTCATTCCGAACGAGGTTATTCGGTTGAGATTCTTCACAGCCAAATGACAGATTTGCGCGCAATGTCCCCCGACCGACACTAACCACTAATCACTATTCCCTATTCCCTATTCCCTATTCCCTATTCCCTATTCCCTATCCACTCTCCCCTCTTCCCTCGCCTATTTTGCTTCTCAAAGCAAAATACACAAAATCCCGCCCTTGCCTTCGTTGACAATCCGCTGCAAGGTCTTGCGCATTTTCTTTTGCGCGACGGGCGGCATGTTGTGCAGTTTGCCCGACAGGTTCTCGTTGACCAAACTGTGCAGGGATTTGCCGAACATGTTCGTGTCCCAAATCCCTTTGGGGTCCGCCTCAAATTCGGCCAGCAGGTATTTGAGCAAATCCTCGCTCTGCTGCTCGGTGCCCACGATCGGGTTGACCTCGGTCTCAATGTCCACGCGCATGATGTGCAGCGAGGGCGCGGACGCCTTTAACCGCACGCCGAACCGGTTGCCCTGCTTGACGATTTCGGGCTCCTCCAAACTCATGTCGTCCAT
>JAISFM010000302.1 GCA_031263605.1 Clostridiales bacterium
CGCCGTGACGGGCGACGCGCCGTTAAAGCCGGTTACGATGTCGCCGGCCGCGCCGCTGAATTTCACGTTCAGTTCGAACCCGCCCGCGCCCTCATAGTCCGCCCAAAGCCCGGTCAGCAAATGGCGGACATAGTTGTCGGCGTATTGCCCGTTCCACACGATGGGCGTAACGCCGCGCGACACCATTCTGGCGCAGAGTTGGAAAAACTCGTCATAGGTCGCGGGCAAGCCGTCGTCGTACGTGCCCGCCGCGCCGTCCGGCCCCGCCGCGCGGTCCGCGCCCCCGGTAAAGCCGCCGCCCGCCTTAAAATAGAGCGACTCCTCCTCGAACACCTGCGTGTCGTACACGATGCCCGGATAGCCCTCGAAGTGCGGCAGGGCGTAATATTTCCCGTTGACGTTGTAATAGTTCCGCTGCTTTTCGGTCATCTTGTCCGCGATGCTGCGCGTTTCGCCGAACGCCGACAGTTTTTCCTCTAAAATATCCGAGACGTCCATCAATTTCCCGCTCGTCGCGTAATCGTAGAAGTTGCTCGCGCCCTCGACGATAAAAACTTCCCGCGAGGAATTAGAGATAGAGTTGATCAACTTTTTGCCGTCGTAGGTATCCTTGTCCTCGTCGATCTGGACTTCCACGCCCTTTTTGCCGTCCTCGTAGGAAATCTCTTTTTGGGTTTCCTCGAAGCGGATCGCGGCATCCCTCAGCCACTCGGTGCCGATGCCGCCCGCGGAACAGCCCACATAGATCTGTGTGCGCAGCGGGTCGATGACGTCTGAATTGTCGATTTTGCCGAAAGGCCGGCACCCCCCGAACCCGAAACAAGCGAGAGCCGCCGGCAGCACGAACGCGAAAACGCGGATCAGGTTTTGTCTTTTCATGTTAACCTCCCAATGTTTTTTACTTCGTTCGGGCCTTCGGCCCGAACGAAAACAGGGTATACCCTGTTTTACATGACACTATTATATCACATGCAAATGCCCTTGTCTTTGGCAAATCGTGCGAATTTTTTGTACAATCGTAAATATTGCAAAGAAACTGTATAGGGCGCACAAAGCGGCTGTAAAGTTATTAAAGAATTGTTAGGGAGTATATACAAATAGCGTTGTTACCGGTGGTCATTGCGAGGAGCGCGAAGCGCGACGCGGCAATCTCTACCGGACAGGGGAACGCCCCGCGCCCTCTCTGTCATGCCGATTTGATTGCGCCCCCGCGCGAGTAACGCGCGACCGACCCTCTTCCATCTTACATCTTCCATAGTCCTCTATTGTGCATTGTGAATTGTGAATTGTGCATTGTTCTGTCATGATCTGAGCGAAGTCGAGAAATCTCCCACATTATGCGCATAGTACTCTGTCCTTTTTAATTGTGGGAGATCTCTCCGCTCCGCTCACTTCGTTCGCTCCGGTCGAGATGACAGGTTTTCGCGCAAAGTCCTCTATCCTCTTGAAAATTCCCCTCCCTCGGAGGGGTGCCGCCAACGGCGGCGGGGTGGTTCTTTTGAAGTGAGAATTGAGAATGGAGAAGTGAGAAGTATCGGATAAAGAACATTGCGCCCAAAGTCCTGTCATTGCGAGGAGCGCGAAGCGCGACGCGGCAATCTCTACCGGACAGGGGAACGCCCCGCGCCCTCTCTCTGTCTTGCCGATTTGATTACGCCCCCGCGCGAGTAACGCGCGACCGACCCTCTTCCCTCTTCCATCTTACATCTTCCATAGAGGGCAGGTTGTCCTATGCCCTTTGAAAAACCCGCCCCGCAACCGCCTTAATACTGTATCGACGCCGTTTATCCGCTCCCGAAACCTATTGCAAAACGGCTCGCGCGCCGCGCCGGTCGGCGTATACGCGCAGTTCGCCCCGCAGCGTCGGTATCGCGCCCTCGACAAAATCCAAACCGTGCAGACTCGGCTTTGCCTCGACCGCGCCGCCCGGCTCCGTTTGCCGCGCCCCCAGCAGGTACCGCGCGAAAAGGGCGGCCGGCCCCGCCGACCACCCGTGGCAGCGGCTGATCGTCGCGTCCCCCTCGACGAGATCGGGCCTGCGCGTGTCCAATTTTTCCCAACACGCCGTCGCCCCCTTGTCCGACATATAGCCCCAGCAGTCGCGAATACAATCCAAAGCGGTTTCGCCCAAGCCCGCCTCGAACATGCCCCGGTAAACATGGTAACGGGACATGCCGTCGATTGGCGCGGCGCAATCGGGGTCGTTTGCCGCGCTTTGAAACGCGCCCCTCGCGCTTTCCTCATCCAGTATCCCGCATAAATGCCCGAGCGACTGCGCGGAAAGGGAAACAATTCGCCCGCCCCTGTAATCCTCCGCCCGCAGGTACCCGCGCGGGTCGAGGTATTTCTTTCGGATCAGCGCGAGGAACTTTCCGCGCCGCCGTTCCGCCCCGTCCCTTTCCCCCTCGTCCCCTACGGCGGCCGCCAACCGCGCGTAATCGCCGAGGGCGCGGGCGAGGCAGGAAAAATAAGCCGCGTTGTCGCCTAACGTATCGATCCGCCCGCCCGCGCTCAAATCCCGCGCCGTCGGGAACAGCAAAAGCCCGTCCGTCTTTTCGCCGACCGTATCGCAAACGTACCGCATATCGGCGGCGGCGACGGGAAAAAGTTCCTTGACCGTTTGCAAATCGCCCGAGTAAAAGTAATACTCCCACAGCATAGAGATAAAATCGCACGCATAGGTCAAATAATAGATTTCCCCGCAGCCGGAATAAAATTCGGGGATTCCCGACACTTCCCGCTTGCGGACGTAATCGAACATGTAGTTGATTTTTTCGGGGTGGATATGCGCCCCGCCAAGGATTGCGTTGGACGGCATACGCCCGTCGCCGCGCATACTCGCCGCGAACAGGTACAAACTTTTCCGCGCCAAAGCCGTATCGCCGTACAGCGCGTAAACGCACTGCGCCTGAACCCGCGCGTCGCCTATCCACAACAGGCCGTCGCGCTTAATCCCGTCCTCGAAATACTGTTGCGAGCATAGTTGCGTCGCGCGCTCGCAGATTTCCCAAACGCGGTTTAACCTTTCGTCCGAACAGCGGAAAGTCGCGGCGGGGCCGAACGGGTAACTTTCCTCGTTCGCCCAAGCGTCCGTGATTTTGAAGCCCTCACCGAACACGCGGGCGTAGCGGAACGCCCGCCGCCCGTCCGAGCGGCATTCGGCGGCCCCGTCAATCGCGAATTTATCCGACGGCGTTCTGAACCACTCGACGGCCAACACGGCGGGGTCGGAAAAAATTTCCTCGTAATATTCGCCGTACCGGACACGCGCCGTCCCCGCCCCTTCCGCGCGGAAACAAAAGTCGCCGACCGTCTCCGCGCCGAAGTCAAAAATATACCCCTCGTCCGTCCGCTCCGTTTTCACAGGTTCCCGACGGGTAACCCGCAGTTGGAAAGGAGCAATCCGCGCCGCGTAAGCGTCCCTGTATGGATAATTCTTTACTATCATAATTACACCTTTCGCAGTGGCAAAGAATTGACAATTTACAGTTGATGGGTATGAAACGCAAAGCAACCCAAAGCCCCTTTTTGCGGCGGCACCCGACACTTCTCAATTTTCAATTTTCAATTCTCAATTCCCTATCCACCCGACACTTCGTCCTTCCTACTTCCTACTTCCTACTTGCAATAGTCAGCGGGCAAGAAACATAAAGCATACTAAAAGCCCCTTTTCGACAGGTCAACCATTTATCATTTATCATTAAGTCCCCCGCGCGCGAAACGCGCGACAATCCATCTTCCATCTTCCATCTTACATCTTACATAGTCATTTCCCATAGTCATTTTCCCCGCTAAATTTCTACGGTCATGCCGTCATACGCCGCCGTGAACCCGTATTTTTGCGCCGCCGTAGTTAATTCGTCGTAAATCATGTTGCAGTTGTGGCTGAAATGCGTAGCCACAAGCCGGGTATCCGCGCCGCAAGCCCCGTACCTTATAAAGGAATCCGCGACGCGCCTGCACTCGGAAAAGGACATGTGAGTGTAATAATCATGCTCCATGTCGCCTTTGGTGCAGTCC
>JAISFM010000336.1 GCA_031263605.1 Clostridiales bacterium
TCTGATTCTGTCATTTTCTTTATTAAAGTGTGCGAGGAAAACTTTTTATAAAAAGTTTTCCTCGCGCTCCTTTCAAAAATTTTCGCCAATTTAATATACGGCAAAAGTTTTTATCTGTAAATACTTTGCCGGAAAGTTTTTGGGAAAGGGCGCGGGAAAACCCTTTTTTCAAAAAGGGTTTTCCCGCACATATCCTTTATAAAATATTCCCCTGTCCCTTATCCCCTACTCTCCCTCGCCGCCGTCCTCGCCCATGACCTCGCCCTTGGCGACGGCGACGCACACGATTTCGCTGCCGGGCTTGACGCGCATGACGCGGACGCCCTGCGTGTCGCGGCCGATGACGCTGATTTCCTTGGCGCGCATACGGATGATCGTGCCGTCGTCGCTGATCACCATGAGGTCGTCGTCGTCCGCGACCAGTTTAAGGTTGACCAGTTTGCCGGTCTTGGCGTTCAGGATGCCCGCCTTGACGCCCTTGCCCGCGCGCGACTGCAAACGGTAGTCCTCGATTTCGGTGCGCTTGCCGTAGCCGTACTGCGACAGGGTCAAAATCTTGAACCCGCTCCGCACCGCGATCATGTCAACCGCGTAGTCCGCGGCGTTCAGTTTCATCGCCCGCACGCCCTGCGTGTGGCGGCCCATCGACCGCACGTCGTCCTCGGAAAAGCGTATGCATTTGCCCTCGGCGGTGGCCAGCAGAAGTTCGTCGCGGCCGTTGGTCAACTGCACGCTGATGAGTTCGTCGCCCTCCAACAGTTTTATTGCTATTTTGCCCACCTTGCGGATAGACTCGAATTCTGTCAAACCCGTCTTTTTAACAAGGCCGTTGCGCGTCGCCATCAGCATGTTGCCCTGCGTCCCCGCCTTGACGGGAATGACGGCCTGAACCTTCTCGCCGTCGGCCAGTTGCAGCAGGTTGACCACCGCGCGGCCGCGCGCCTGCTTCTGCTCCTCCGGCACCTCGTAGCCCTTGATGCGGTACACGCGCCCCAAATTCGTGAAGAACATCACGTCGTCGTGCGTGGACGTGACGAACATGTTCTCGACGAAGTCCTCCTCCTTCGGCTTGTGCGTGAGCACGCCCTTGCCGCCGCGCCGCTGCGTCTTGTATTCCACGACGGGCAGCCGCTTGATATAGCCGAAGTGCGTCATCGAAATCACGACGTCCTCCTCGTCGATCAAGTCGCCGATGTCGATTTCCTCATAATCCGTCGCGAGTTCGGTCTTGCGCTCGTCGCCGTATTTGTCGCGGATCTCGATAAGTTCCTGCTTGATAATCCCGTTGATCTTTTGCGGGCTGGCCAAAATGCCTTTCAATTCCGCAATCCGCGCTTTCAGTTCGTTCAGTTCGCTCTTTAACTGCTCGACCTCCAACGAAGTCAAGCGTTGCAGCCGCATTTCCAATATAGCGGTCGCCTGCTTCTCGGTCAAGGTGAACCGCGCCATCAACGCCTCGCCCGCCTCGAACTTGTCGCGCGATTTTTTGATGATCGCGATCACCGCGTCGATGTTCGCCAGCGCGATGACCAAGCCCTCGACGATATGCTCGCGCTCCTCGGCCTTGGCCAAATCGTACCGCGTGCGCCGTATCACCACGTCGCGCTGATGCTCCAAATAATGGTACAGGATTTCCTTTAAATTGAGGATTTTAGGCTCGCCGTTCACCAGCGCGAGGAAGATAATCCCCCCCGAGATTTGCAGGTTGGTGTGCTTGTACAGCGTGTTCAGCACGACGTTCGCCTGCGCGTCGCGCTTGATTTCGATGACCACGCGCATACCCTTGCGGTCGGTCTCCTCGCGGATGTCCGATATGCCCTCGAGCCGCTTGTCCTTGACCATGTCCGCAATCGTCTCGATCAACTGCGCCTTGTTGATCTGATAGGGCAGTTCGGTGATGACAATCCGGCTGCGGTTGTTCTCGCCGCCGGGCTCCTTCGCGCCGTACTCCTCGATTTCGGCCTTTGCCCGCAACACGAAACTGCCGCGCCCCGTCCGGTACGCGTGCCGCAAGCCCATGCGCCCCATCAGCACCCCGCCCGTCGGGTAGTCGGGCGCGGGGATATGCGCGATCAGTTCGTCCACCGTCGCGTCCGGGTTGTCGATCAGCGCGACCGTGCCGTCGATGACCTCGGCCAAATTGTGCGGCGGGATATTCGTCGCCATGCCGACCGCTATGCCGTCCGAGCCGTTGACCAATAAATTCGGGAACCGCGCGGGCAGCACCGTCGGCTGCATCAAAGTGTCGTCGAAGTTCGGGTAATAGTCAACGGTTTCCTTTTCGATGTCGCGCAGCATTTCGCCGGCGATTTTGCTCATGCGGGCTTCGGTATACCGCTGCGCGGCGGGCGGGTCGCCGTCCACGCTGCCGAAGTTGCCGTGCCCGTCCACGAGGGGGGCGCGGATTGAAAAGTCCTGCGCGAGGCGCACCAGCGCGCTGTACACCGACGAGTCGCCGTGCGGGTGGTACTTGCCCAAAACGTCGCCCACGATGCGCGCGCATTTCCGGTACGGCTTTTCGGCGTACAGGTTCAATTCGCTCATCGCGTACATAATCCGCCGATGGACGGGCTTCAAGCCGTCCCTTACGTCGGGGATCGCGCGCGAGACGTTGACCGCCATCGCGTAGGCGATGAACGATTTTTTCATCTCGTCCTCGACCGGCACGCGGACGTACTTCGTCCTGTCTACGATCTTCTCATACTCTTCGTTCTTTTTCTTGGCCATTTTTTATTTTTACCTTTTTTTTGGTTTGGTTTTATTTTTTATTTGTCGGTTTTGCGAGAAAAACTTTTTTCAAAAAGTTTTTCTCGCGCTCTTTTCAAAAACTTTCAGCAAATATAGAACAGTCGAAAGTTTTTGAAAGGGGGTCCGGGGGGCGGTAACCGTTTGCATATCCTTTTCGGTTCATTCGGCGGCGTTTCGGCTAAAAGCCGCGCTATTTCTCGGTTACATAGCGTTGCTATGCGCCCTCGAAATTTCGCGTCTTTTATCTCGAAACCCCGCTCGAATGACCTCGAAAAGTCTATTGAACGGTTCCCTCTTTTTTCAAAAAGTTTCCCCCCGACATCCTTTAAACTCTTTCCCTATTTGTTTTTGCCGTCCCACAAATCCGACAGCGGCTTGCGCAGGGCAACGACCTTCGCGTCGTCCAAATTAGAGAGCAACGCGCCGCCCGCCGAAAATCCGGTTATGACGGCGTTCTGATAACTCGCGGCGATGTCCAGGGAATCGGTGAAAGCGTTCGCCGCCGCCGCGTCCTCGAAGACGTAAATCAACGCCGCGTCGCCGCCCTTTGTAACCGCCAACGCGCCGAGCAGTTTGCTCGCGCCGACGCCCGCGCTGTCGGCCGCCGTAAACTGCGCGTCCGTATACGCCTGTTTGACCTCCGCGACGGTCAAGACGACCTCTTTCTTGCCGCACGCCGAGAACAACGCCGCCGCGCAAGCCGCAATCAGCAACACCGATACCGTCAATACCTTTTTCATGATTGTTTCTCCTTTTTATCGATTGGGTCATGTTTGTTGTTTGTTTTGTTGTTTTGTTGTTTTTTGTTTGTTTATTCTGCGGAAAACCCTTTTTGTTAAAAAGGGTTTTCCGCGCCTTTCCCAAAAACTTTTAACTGTTCTATATTTGTTAAAAGTTTTTGAAAAGGGGCTTGGGGAAAAACTTTTTTCAAAAAGTTTTTCCCCAAAACGTCTTCTAAAAAACTCTTAAAAGTTTCCCCCCGCCATCTTAAACGGCTTTTGTAAATTCCGCCGTGTAGATTTTCGTCCCTTTATAAGCGCATTCCAGCGTGATTACGGTATTGTCCCCGTTGAGCGTCGCCGTAAAAACATTGCCGGCTTGCGCGGTGAACTGCAAATCATGCAGGTTCTTTTCTATTTCGCCCGCGACGGTTTTGCTTTTCCACGGTTTTTGAGCGGAGGACAAGCCGCCCGCAATTTTAAATTCCCAATGATTATTATCCGCCGCCGACGACGAAGGCTCCACGCCCAAAACATTGACGTCCATCTTATATTTCAGGCTTTCCGCGTTTTCGTCGTATTGAAACTTGATGTTGCGGGCAGTAATGCCCGTATAGTTAAGCCACGTATCCGCCGCTTCCTGTGAAACGCCCCACGTATCGCCGTCGTTTCCGTAAGTTTCCTTGTCGAGTACGGTAATTTTTGTCATGTTGTAATCGCCGTCTATGCTGTCGCCTTCGTCCGCGGGCGGTTTGGAACACGCCGCGACGGCCGCCGACAGCAGGGCGAGCAAGGCCGCGAAAAACAGGATCGGCTTGATTCTTTTCATGGTTCGTATTCTCCTTCTATTGTTTTGTTATTTTTGTGTTTCTTTTTTGTTTGTGTGTTTTATTTATTGTTTGTTGCGAGAAAAACTTTTTGAAAAAAGTTTTTCTCGCGCTCTTTTCAAAAACTTTCA
>JAISFM010000003.1 GCA_031263605.1 Clostridiales bacterium
AAGCGCGACGCGGCAATCTCTACCAAACACGAAACGCGCCTTTTTACATAGAGATTGGCAACAATGGATGCTTTACGCGTCCTTTTCGCAATGACTTGCCGAGTTTATGTCCAACGCTATTTGTACACCCCTACTATACCGCTCGCATTTTTTGCCTTTTTATGTTAACGTTTCTATGCTGTTTTTGGCGTGCGGACAGGTCAAAGGCGCGGCGACAGAAACGGGCGCGGCCCAGCGGACGGCATTACAAATGACATGCCGCACCTCTTTTTGACGGTAGACGGGATACGTTTCATGCCCCGGCTGGAAATAAAAGACCTTGCCGCGCCCGCGCCGATAAGCCGCGCCGCAGCGAAATACGTTGCCGCCCTTGAACCAGCCGATGAACACCAATTCGTCGGGTTCGGGAATGTCGAAGGGCTCGCCGTACATTTCCTCATGCTCGATCGTAAAATGAGCGTCCAGACCGGCCGCGATCGGGTGCGCGGGATTGACCGCCCACACGATTTCCCGTTCCCCCGCCTCGCGCCATTGCAGGGTGCAGGACGTTCCGAGCAACGCCTTGAACGGTTTCGCCAAATGCGCCGAATGCAGGAAAATCGCGCCCATGCCCCGATTGACGTATTCGACGACCCGTTTGACGGTTTCGTCGGATACCAAATGATGCTTGCCGTGTCCCCACCAAATCAGCGCGTCGGTATCGCGCAGGACTTCCTCCGGCAAGCCGTCGTCTTTTTCGCCCAGATAGGCGCACCGCGTTTGAAAGTTTTCAACCTTTAAAAACGCCGCGACCGCCGCGCCCAACCCTTCGGGATAAACCTTGCGTACGCCCTCCGATTCCTCGGCTGGTACGGTTTCATGCCAGACAGTGACTTTTACCATTTTATATCGCTCCTTTTTAAATGGCCGCTGTATCGATTAGATTGAATATTCCCTCATGAAACGAACGTTTTCCTTTCCCTTTTGCGGGCCGAAAACGCGATTAGCGTTTGGGAAGTATTTCCACCCAATACCCGTCGGGATCGGCAATAAAGTAAATCCCCATGGCAAGGTTTTCATAACATATGCAGTTCATGCCCTTGTGCATAGTATAGGCCGCGTTAAAATCCTCGACGGACACGGCCAAATGTATCTCGTTGTCGCCCAATTCATAGGGCGTATCGCGCTCTTTCAGCCACGTCAATTCAAGCCGGAAAGCCGGCGCGCCGTCCGCGGACAGTTCGTCCTTTAAAAAGACAACGATAAAACTGCCGTCCGCGGGAGCGATTCGCCGCGCCTCGGTAAAACCCAACGCGTCCTTGTAAAATTTCAAACTCTTTTCAAGGTCGAATACGTTCCGGTTGGAATGAACCATTTTAAATTTCATCATACAAACCTGCCGCCCAACCAAACATGAGCGGTATTTCACAACGATCGACGCCTATCGGCAGCCGGCCAATCCGGCGGCAAGCCGCCGGTATCCACTTGGAGCAAGCAACCGCTATCGCTGCCATGTCGAGCGAAGTCGAGACATCTCCCACAATTTAACATGTCGAAGATTTTTCCTCTCCGTTCGGGGTTTTACCCCTTACTCCGGTCGAAACAGGTCTCGTAACAACTCTACCGAATAAGTTAACATGGGTATCCACTTGGAGCAAGCAACTACTATTGCTGTCATGTCAAGCGAAGTCGAGACATCTCCCACAATTTAACATGTCGAAGGTTTTTCCTCTCCGTTCGGGGTTTTACCCCTTACTCCGGTCGAAATAGGTCTCGTAACAACTCTAATGGCGCCTGCTTTATCGATAACTTGTTTAAAGCGGATACCCCGGTAAGTTAAAAGCCGGTTTAACCGCCGATCAGTTTAGGGATATCGGGAATCCCGTGCGCCCCCAGCCAGCCGTTGATTATATCGAGTTTACCGAACAGGCACAAGGCGACATACGCGCCCACGGCCAACACGGCCAGTATGAGGAACCACGTCAAAGCGGCCTTGGCAAAGTTCCGTTTGGAACGGTTCCGTGAAAACAGCATAAAAACCCAAGCCGCCAAATTGACGCCGGGGATCGCCGACAAAAGCAGGACGCCCATCCAGTTGCGCATCGAAACGTCGTTTTCACTTTTAAAACCCATAAAATTCTCCTTTCAAAGGGGGAAATCCGGCGGTTCCGGCCGTCTTTCGCGATGCCGCCCGCCCGCGTCCCTTTTGACGCCCTCGCCGTTCCGTTCGCGGCGGTTTGCCAACACGCCCTTCGCGGCCCCGGCAATCGATTGTTTTAACGCCGACAGATACAGTATACCATATATTTCGGCGCAGTAAAAAGGGTTGGCCGTTTCTAATCGAAATTTAATCTTGGCGGCGACTTGCGCGGAGAACGGCCGGCCGAAAAATTAGGGGAGTGGACAAAGAGCGTTGATATAGCGTCAAAGGTTACGGGGCGAAATTCAAACGGTATGTCAAAAGGGGCACCGCCGCTCGGCGGAGGGAACGCATAGGGATATAGTATTCAGTTGCCAAAGAGCGAGGATCCGGATAGAAAAATTACACTTACAGTATATCATGGGATTTTCGGAATGTCAATACTTTGATGACCTGTTTTGGAATAAATGTTTCGACAAATAGTGAGTTTCTACGAGCTGCGCGCGGCATTTTGCCTCGGTCGTGGGGAGTGTACAAACCGCATTGCTCATAAACTCGGGTTGTCATTAGACTTGTTGCGAAATTAAGACGCGAGATGATAGGCGAGGGATTTTTGCGTGTAATGCGGGTAAAAATTGCAGTTTGTAGCAACGCTACTAACAAAATTTTTGCCCGCTTTACACACGAAAAGACCCGCATAGCGTCCGCGTTGTATTTCGCAACAAGTCTATTGCGAGGAGGACACGATAAGCGTCCGACGTGGCAATCTCTATATACAAAGGCGCGTTTCGTGTTTGGTAGAGATTGCCGCGTCGCGCGTTCCGCGCTCCTCGCAATGACCGGCAGCAACGCTCTTTGCCCGCTCCCGCCGCAACGAGAAAAACCGCCTTGCGGCGCATCAAAATCTTTCGCAATGCGCCCGTTATTTCTATGGCAGACGCGACCCAAAAGGGGCATTTGCCGCGCCCTCACCCTTACCCGATTAACGACTTTGTTTCGCGGGCTATGACCAATTCCTCGTTGGTCGGCACGATCAAGACCTTGACGCGCGAGGACTTTTGGGAGATTTCAAAAACCGTCCCGCGCGTGAAATTTCGGTTGGCGTCCGCGTCGAACGCAATCCCTAAGAAATCCGTGCCGCTCATGATCCGCCCGCGCATGGCGGCGTCGTTCTCGCCTACGCCCGCCGTGAAAACCACGCAATCGAGGCCGTTCATCGCGGCCGCGTACGCGCCTATGTATTTCTTGACGCGGTAGGCGAACAGGTCGAGCGCGAGGACCGCCCGAATGTTGCCGTCCTTTTCGGCCGCCGAAAGGTCGCGGAAATCGCTGCCCACGCCCGAAACGCCCAAAACGCCGCTCTTTTTGTTCAGGTAATTGATCGTTTCGGGCAGGGTCATGCCGGTCTTGGCCGCCAAATATTCGACGACCGCCGGATCTATGTCGCCCGAACGCGTCCCCATCGGCACGCCTTCGAGCGGCGTAAAGCCCATGGACGTATCGACGGACTTGCCGCCGTCCACCGCCGTAATCGAGGAGCCGTTCCCGAGGTGGCAGGTGACTATTTTCAAGGCTTCGATCGGTTTATTCAAATGCGCCGCCGCCAAACGCGCGACATACATGTGCGAAGTGCCGTGAAAGCCGTACCGCCGCACCTTTAAATCCGTATAGGCCTCGTAGGGAATCGCGTACAGGAACGCTCTGGGCGGCATCGTGCTGTGGAACGCCGTGTCGAACACCGCCGCCATCGGCGTGCGCGGCATGACCTTTTTGCAGGCGCGAATGCCCATGATATTGGCGGGCACGTGCAGGGGCGCAAGGTCGGCGTTCTTTTCGCAAACCGCCAGCACCCTGTCGTCGATTAGGACGGAGCGGTCGAAATCCTCCGCACTGTGCACGACCCGATGCCCCACCGCGCCGATATCGCCCATGGTTTGAATGACGCCGTGGTTTTTATCGGTCAGCGCGTTCAGCACCAATTCGATGGCCGCGTTGTGATCGGGCATCGGCGCGGAAATCACGGCCTCTTCGCCTTTGCCCTTGTGCCTCAACACCGAGCCGGCTGTCCCGATCCTCTCGCAGAGGCCTTTGGCGATCACGCCCTCGGTTTCCATGTCGATCAGTTGGTACTTTAAGGACGAACTGCCCGCGTTAATTACTAATATGTTCATTTTCGTTTTTTATCCTTTTTTTTTAAGCGGAATGAAACGGACATTTTTCTCCTGTTTTGCCCGTCAGGCAAGCCCGTCACAAAGAAAATAGTCCGGCCAAAAAAGAAATATCGGTTAGGGAACTATGCGCATATGGACATCGCGGACATTTTTCTCCTGTTTTGCCCGTCAAGTGAGCCCGTCACAAAGAAAATAGTCCGGCCAAAAGAGAAACAATCGGTTAGGGAATTATGCGCATAAGGACAAAGTACTTTGCGCAATCGGTGGGGGATTTCTCGACTTCGCTCGAAATGACAAGATGTTTGCGCGCAATCGGTTGAGATTCTTCACATCAACCAGAATGACAGGACTTTTAGCGCAATCGGATTGACATATTTTATCCCGCGCGAGTAACGCGCGACCGACACTATTCCCTATTTCACTGTTGAAAGTTTTTGAAAGGGGCGCGGGGAAAACTTTTTGAAAAAGTTTTCCCCGCACAGTCGTGCGAAATATTCACGACCGACACTATTCCCTATCCACTATTCCCTATTCCCTCGAATGCGGTTGGGATTCTTCATAAAAACCCTTCCGCATTATCCCGCGGCCTGCACGGCGGTAATCGCCGTCACGTTGACGATGTCCTCCGCCGACGCGCCGCGCGACAAATCGTTGACCGGCCGGTTGAAGCCCTGACAGATCGGGCCGACGGCCTCTGCGCCCGCCAGCCGCTGCACCAATTTATAGCCGATGTTGCCGGCTTGCAGGTCGGGGAAAATCAGGACGTTGGCGCGTCCCGCCACCCGGCTCTCGGGCGCTTTCAAGCGGGCGACTTTTTCCACCAACGCCGCGTCGGCTTGCAGTTCGCCGTCCACATCGAGGCCGGGGCGCAAACTCTTGACCATAGCCGTCGCCGCGATTACCTTGTCGGCCAATTCATGCCGCGCGCTGCCCTTCGTCGAAAACGACAGCATCGCGACGCGCGGCTCTATCCCCGCTATGCTTTTCGCGCTCTGCGCGCTGGCGACCGCAATCGCGGCCAACTGTTCGGCCGTGGGGTCGGGGTTGACGGCGCAGTCGCCGAAAACCAAAACGCCGCCGTCGCCGTAGGGGCTGCCCTCCGGCAGCACCATGACGAAGCAACTGGACACCGTGGAGATGCCGGGCGCGGTCTTGATGATTTGCAGCGCGGGGCGCAGCACGTCGCCGGTCGCGTGGACGCAGCCGGCCACCATGCCGTCCGCGTGTCCGGCCTTGACCGCCAGCACGCCGAAATACAGCGGGTCCGCCGCCAACCGAAAGGCTTGCTCCTTGTCCATGCCTTTGTCCTTGCGCAATTCATACAGAAGTTCGGCGTAGGGCGCGCGCAAGTCCGAGGTTTGCGGGTTGACAATCCGCGCGCCGGTCAAGTCGAGGCCTTTTGACTTCGCGCGAATGGCGTTCTCGTCGCCCAAAAGGGTTACTTGGGCGATCTTTTCGCGGGCGATTGCCGCCGCCGCGTCGATAACCCGCTGCTCCTCGCCCTCCGCCAGCACAATGCGCTTGCCGGCCGCCGCCGCCTTGGCGCGTATTTGCTCCATGAGTTTTGACATGTTATGTATCTCCTTTTTATTTTCGGGTGTTAGATTCCGTATTCACAGACAGTGTCGGCCATAGAAATAACGGGCGTATTATGAAAGGCTTTTGGCACGCGCCGCCGGAGCCCGCGGCCGACGCTATTTACTATGTAAATCACAAGAGCGCGCAGTCTATCGACGACTCCGCCGCGGCCGCCCTTGCCTCGGCCAATTTCCGTTCAGTCGCCGCCGCGATAGCCGCCTTGATTTCGGGCATATGCTCCAACGCGCAGCGGTAGCCCTTTTCGACGACCGGCATGACCCTTTTAAAATCCAAAATGTTGCAGCCGATTTCGGGCGTCAGCATGACGTCCGCGCTGTGCAGTTTGCGCCGCGAGTATTCCCAGTTGAAGATATCGTAAAAGCGCACCGCCATTTCCAGAATGTTTTTCGGGCGCATGGCTTCGAGCGGGCCCATCGCGTCCGCCGCGATGATCACGTCCGCGCCCATGTCGCGTATCTGCAAGAGCGGGATGCGGCACAAAATGCCGCCGTCTATGTACATGTTGCCGTCGATTTCGACCGGCTGGAAGGCGACCGGAATGCTCATGCTGGCGCGGATTGCCCGCCAAAGATGCCCGCTGTTGAAGACTTTCAGTTTGCCGGACTCCAAGTCCACGGCGGTGCAGGCGAACGGGATAGGGCAGTCCTCGAAACTTTTGCCGCCCAAATGCCGCTCGAATAATTTCTCGACGCGGCGGCCCCGAAACAAGCCCAGTTGTCCCCTTCTGATATGTATGTCGCGGATCAAGTGGTTGTTGACCGAGCGCGTCAGCGCAATCAGCCTGTCGATGCCCATGCCCGACGCGTACGCGCCGCCGATGACCGCGCCCATCGACGAGCCCGTTATCATGTCGGGCTTGATCCCGTTCTCCTCCAACGCCTTCAACACGCCGACATGGCACATGCCCCGCGCCCCGCCCTCGCTGAGAGCCAATCCGATTTTGACTTTTTCCATTTTCTTTTTATTTTTGGTTTGGTTTTGGTTTTGGTTTTGGTTTGTTTGGTTTTGTTTTTGTTTTTGTTTGGTTTTGGTTTGTATGTTGCGGAAAACCCTTTGTACCTACGGTAAAACCTTCGTCGCCTCGGTCATGTGCAAACTTCGTTTGCCCGCGACACTCGGTTCCTCGGTTTCATGAAAAAAGTGTTTTCCGCGCCTTTCCCAAAAACTTTTACGCAATTTTATGTAATAAGACACAAGTCTAATGAGGTCTTCGCGCAATGTTCTTTAACCGAACCTATTACCTATTACTTATTACCTATTACCTAACCTTTTACCTCTTACCTTTTACCTTTTACCTCTTACCTTACCTTTCATACAGCCGCAGCAAATCGTCCTTGATTTCCGGCGGCACGAACGCGGAAATATCGGCTTTCAGGCGGATCAAGTCCCGCACCGCCGAGCCGGAAACGTCGCCGTATTCCTGGCTGGCCATCATATAGAGGGTTTCGATTTCGGGCGCAAGTTTCTTATTGACGAACAGCATAGTGTTCTCGTACTGAAAATCGTTGAAACTGCGGATGCCGCGCACGACAAGCCGCGCGTTTTCCTTTTTGCAAAACTCGACCAACAAGCCGTTAAAGGTCTTGACCTCGACGTTCGGAAGTTCCCCGACGCATTTCCCGATCAACGCAGCGCGGTCCCGCGCGGGCAATACGCCCGGTTTGGACGTCTCCTCCGTCACCGCGATTATCAGCCGGTCGAACAGCCCCGCCGCGCGTTTGGCCACGTCGAGGTGGCCGATTGTGAAGGGGTTGAAGGTCCCGGGGAATATTATTTTTTTTAGCATACTCTTTTAAATTCTGTTTTCCGCGCCGTTAAAACAAACGACCTTAATTCTGCATTCTGCATTTTGCATTCCGCATTATTAAAAGCATTTTGCATTATTAAAGCGTTGCCAGAAACGTTAACCCGATCGTCCCGTACACTCTCCGGTCGGCAACCGCCGCGCCCGAGGGGACGGGCGGCGGAGCAGCGGCAAGGTGTTCGACGACGGCTATACCGCCGTCCGACAACATGCCTTGGGAAAAAACGGTATCCGACGCGGGCGCGTACAAACCGTCGCGGTACGGCGGGTCAAGATATATTATATCAAATTTTTCGTTCCGAAGCAACCGTAAAACATAGAAACAATCGCCGCGAATCGCGCGGAATTTTTCCGGGGGCGTTTTAAATTCGGCAAGGGTTTTTTGGATCGCGCGGATACAGTCGATTGACTTGTCCGCAAAAGTCACACGCGCCGCGCCCCGACTGATAAATTCCAGCCCCAAAAGCCCCGACCCCGCGAACAGGTCGAGTACGCGCGCGCCCGAAATCCGAGCCCGCAAAATATTGAACACGTTCTCGCGCAGCCTGTCGGGCGTAGGGCGGACGCTTTTATCCGCCGTCCACGCCACTTTGCGGCCGCGGTATTCGCCGCCGATAATTCTCACAACCCTTCTTTGCCCCCCACGTTTCGATCCGGCCGGCCGGCCTTTTTTTGCGCTTCTATATCCGGCCGGATACCGCGTTTCAATCGGATTCGATAGCCGATGAGATACGCCGCCGACACGATGGCCGCCATCGCCAAATAAACGGCAAAAAACAGCGTGCGGTTATCGTACAAAGTATTCGCCCAATTCAAAGCCGAAACAAACATGGCAATTTCTTGGAAAAAAACAAATGTCAAAACATAGTACGGAAATCGCGGACGGGACAATAAAGCGAACCGCCCCTCTCCCTGTGGCAAAAACGCGCCAAACGATATAAAAACCGAATAAAAAAGGACTAAAACGATTGAAACGGACAATGCTTTCGACATTCCCCGCTTTACGCCCCGACCAAAATCCCTGCGGGCGTGACGGAACCCAATCCATAAACAAACCGCCGTATCGCAAGCCGCAAGCAGCACGCTTGCTATTAGGCGAAACGTATTGTTATATACGGAATAAAGCCAAGAAAAAAGGACGGATACCCCTATCCTTGCCGCAATTAAAACAAAAGTTCTAAAAGCCGTCGAACCCGCCGTTTTTAAAAATTCCATGTCGTTTGCGCTCCCTTTCCCGCAGTTCGCCCGGGAAAATATCATCAGAGTTGTTACGGGACCTATTTCTTTCCTTTTCTGCCGATTCTCCCCATTTCCTCGAATTGTTTGATTTCGTCCTGGATTTCGGCGTGTTGTTTAAAGCGCAGTTTCGCGCTCAAAAAGTAGCCGGTGAAGTACGCCGCCGCGACGAGCAGGACGCCGACAAAGAAAAAGGCGAAAAACACGCCGCCGCTGTCGATCAGCGTTTGGGTCAGGTTAAAGCCGGCGCAAATCATCGTGATGCCCGAATAGCCGAATTTCATAATCCCTTGAAAGACGAGCCGCGCGCTCACCGCGCCCTCCGCGCCTTGCGGCAGGGCGGCCCCCAAAACGGTGAAAACCGAATAGAACAGCACGAGCGACCCGGCGACATAGCCCGCTTTGGCAATGCTGGTTTCCCGCGCTTTTTGGGACAGGGGCACGCCGTCGGGGTATTTGCTCTTGTTGATTCGGATATATTTAAACTCGTCGCGGGCTTGTCCCCTGCCGGTAAAGAACAGCAGGGCGCACTCGGCGGCGGTCACCAAAACCCCCAAAATCACGTTAAGCGCGGCGTTCTGCACGAACAGCAGAGCCGCGAAAAAGATCATAAAGAGTTTGATTGCGACCAAAACCAAGGCCTTTTTGGCGATGACCGCCCACGCCTTGAAATATTCGCTTACGGTGGTTTGTTTTTTCATACAGTATCCTTTTGGACAGGTAAGAGGTAAGAGGTAAGAGGTAAAAGGTAAGAGGTAAAAGGTAAGAGGTTAGGTAATAAGTAATAAGTAATAGGTAATAGGTTCGGTCAGAGTGCATTGCGCCCAAAGTCCTGTCATATTCGATTAAGTCCTGTCATTCTGTTTGACGTGAAAATCTCAACCTTTTAATTGTGCATTGTGCATTGTGAATTGTGCATTATTATGTCATTTCGAGCGAAGTCGAGAAATCTCCCACATATTCGATCGATTTCCCCGCGCGAGTAACGCGCGACCGACACTAATCACTAACCACTAATCACTATTCCCTATCCACTATTTAATTGTGCATTGTGCCCTGTCCTTTAACTGTGCACTGTGCACTGTGGACTGTGGACCGGAAAATTGTGCATTGTGCATTGTGAATTGTGCATTGTAAAGCGCCATACACCAATCCAAAGTCCCGATTTGCGACAGCGTCCGACACTTCTCAATTCTCAATTCTCAATTCCCTTCACTTCTCAATTCTCAATTCCCTTTTATATTCCCTTTTCACGCGCGCGCCGTGAAAACTTGTCAGGATTTCGTAACTGATCGTGCCGCAAGCCCGCGCCAGTTCGTCGGCCGTTACGCCGTCTCCTAAAACCGTAACGGTATCAGTATACCCTATGT
The DNA here is from genome assembly GCA_031263605.1 of Clostridiales bacterium. Classification (GTDB taxonomy): domain Bacteria; phylum Bacillota; class Clostridia; order Christensenellales; family DUVY01; genus BNZQ01. The sequence continues at coordinate 10,300 of JAISFM010000003.1, forward strand.
TTGTCACATTTGTAACATCAAACAGCGTCGTATCCATGCAAACGTTGCCGACGACGGGGCACCGAACGCCCCGCGCCGACCCAAAGCCGCGATTGGACAGCGACCGCATGTACCCGTCGCCGTACCCGATCCGCGCGGCCGCCAGCAAACAATCGCGCGGGCAAACGTATGCGTTCCCGTACCCGACCGCGTCGCCCTTGCGGCAGCGTTTCAATTGCGCTATCCCCGCCGTCACCCGCATAGCGGGGCGAAGTTCGACGGTATCGGCCAAATCGGGCGACGGGCAACAGCCGTACAGCAATAAACCCGCCCGCGCCATATCCATGTGATACCGCCGCCCCCGCAGAATCGCGCCGCTGCACGCGCCGTGCCGCGCCAAGTCCCCGCAAAGCCCCTCGCCCGCCGCCCGCCGCGCGGCCGCCAAAAATTCGGCGAACCGCCCGTACTGGTATTCCAAATACTCCCCGCCCGTATCGGAAGTCGCGTAGTGCGTAAAAACCCCTTCGACGCGCATCCATTCCGACCGCGCGGCGCGGCGCAGAATGCTTTCAAATTCCGCGATATTGTCCACGCCCAAGCGGCGCATTCCGGTATCCGCTTTGATATGGACGCGGGCGGGTTTGCGCTCCGCCCGCGCGGCCCGCTCGGTTAAATCCAAATCCCCGCCGCAAGCGACGGTCAAAATCAGCCCGCGCCGCACGGCCTCCCGCGCCGCGCGTTCCTCGACCGGCGCGACGACGAGAATGTCGCAATCGACGCCGCCGTCCCGCAAAAGGAACGCTTCCCGCGCGGCGGCTACGCCGAAGCAATCGGCGGTATCCCGCAACGCCGCCGCCGTTTCGGCTATGCCGTGCCCGTAAGCGTCGGCCTTAACCATCGCGCACAGTTTCGCGCCGTTTAAAATTGTTTTCACCGCCCGCGCGTTGTCCTTTATCGCGGACAGGTCTACCGTCATAGTGGGCATAGTATATACTTACCATATGATTTAGATAAAAGATATAAGATAAAAGATTTAGGTAAGAGGTAAGAGGTAAGAGGTAAGAGGTTCGGACGCTGTCGCAAATCGGGACTTTGGATTGGTGTATGGTGCTTTTTGGCGAGCGAAAACGTCAACGGCGCATAATGTGGGAGATTTCTCGACTTCGTTCAGATCATGACAGAACTTAATCGAATAGGACAGGACTTTGGGCGCAATGCGCTCTGACCGAACCTATTACCTATTACTTATTACCTAACCTCTTACCTCTTATCTCTTATATGTGGGAGATTTCTCGACTTCGTTCAGATCATGACAGGACTTAATCGAATAGGACAGGACTTTGGGCGCAATGCACTCTGACCGAACCTATTACTTATTACCTAACCTCTTACCTCTTACCTCTTACCTAAATCTTTTATCTCCCCTCTCACCCCAACGCCCTCTTATCCACCACCCGTTTCGCCTTTCCCTCCGACCGGGGCAGCGAGCGCGGCTCGGCAAGGCGGATGACCGGCGCGATTCCCAACGCCGCCGCCATTTCCTTTTGGATTTGTTTCTTGACGGCCTCGATTCCTTTCACCGTGTCGCTGAACATGCCCTCGTTCAGTTCGACCTGAATTTCCAGCGTGTCCAGATTGTTCACGCGGTCTACGACGATTTGATAGTGCGGCGCGGCCTCGCGGATATTCAACAGGACGGTTTCGATTTGCGAGGGGAACACGTTTATCCCGCGAATGATCAGCATGTCGTCCGAACGCCCTTTGATTTTGCCCATGCGGGCGTGCGTGCGCCCGCAGGCGCAGGGGGCGCGGCCGAGCGAACAGAGGTCCTTCGTGCGGTACCGGATCAGCGGCATACCCTCTTTGGTCAGCGTGGTGAACACCAACTCGCCCGTTTTGCCGTCCCCGTCGATCGGCTCCAACGTTTTGGGGTCTACGATTTCGGCGATGAAGTGATCCTCCCACACGTGCAAGCCGTTATGCGCGGGGCAGTCGATCGACACGGACGGCCCCATGATTTCCGACAGCCCGTAGATGTCGAACGCCTCGATGCCGAGGTCGCGCTCGATGCTCCGCCGCATACCTTCCGTCCACGGCTCCGCGCCGAACATGCCCGCCTTCAACGGGATATCGGCGGGCTCGATTCCCATGCGCTTCATTTCGTCGGCGATATAGGCGGCGTAGGAGGGCGTACAGCACAATAAGTCGGCTTTCAAGTCCATGATCAGCATGATTTGGCGCGCGGTATTGCCCGAACTCGCGGGCACGACCGCCGCCCCCAATTTTTCCGCGCCGATATGCACCCCGAGGCCGCCCGTAAACAGGCCGTACCCGTAAGCGACGTGTATCACGGATTCCGGCGTCGCGCCCGCGTTGACCAGACAACGCGCCATCAGCCCGCCCCAAATTTCGAGGTCGTTTCGGGTATAGCCCGACACCGTCAGTTTGCCGGTCGTGCCGCTGGACGCGTGGACGCGGGCCAAATCCCCGCGCGGAACCGCCAGCAAGCCGAACGGGTAATTGTCGCGCAAATCGGCCTTGTCGTTAAAGGGCAGTTTACAGAGGTCTTTCACGCTCTTAATGTCGGCGGGCTTCACCTTGGCCGCGTCCATCTTTTTGCGGTAGGGCGCGACGTTGTCATAGACATATTTCACCTGCCGGACGAGCCGTTCGTTTTGCAGGGCCTCGATTTCCCCGCGCGCCATGCATTCAATGTCGCGGTCGTAGTAATTGTACTTCATCGTTTTATCCTTCTTTTTTAACGGTTAGCGGTTATTAGTGGTTAGTGGTTAGTGTCGGTGGGGAGTATATTGCGCCGACCTTTTCGCGGGGGAAACTTTTTGTAAAAAGTTTCCCCCGCGCCCCTTTCAAAAACTTTCACGCATTTCAAAGTGAAACCGCCGCGCACAAAATCCTGTCATTCCGAATGCGCTTTCCGTCATTCATGCCGTGAGTGAAGAATCTCTGGCCGCAATTGTGCATTGTGCCCTGTCCTTTAACTGTGGACTGTGCACTGTGCACTGCGGACTGAAAATTGTGCATTTTGCATTGTGAATTATAAAGCGCCATACACCAATCCAAAGTCCCGATTTGCGACAGCGTCCGACACTTCTCATTTCTCACTTCTCAATTCTCAATTCCCTTTTTGCGCGACCGCCCCTCTTCCATCTTCCTTCCTCACCCCGCCTCATACCCCGCCCGCAGCGACTTCAAATTGTCGTCCAAATACTTCGGCGGCGCGGCGGCGCAAAGGGCGGTTTCCAGTTTCCCGAAATCCAAATTCAATTTGGCGGCCATATAGCCGACCATGACGGTGTTGACGGTTTTCGCGCCGCCCTCCCGCGCCGCAATCGCGGCGGCGGGAACCTCGTAAACGTTCCCGGACTGTTTTTTGAGGGTCTCCGTGATATTCTCGGGGTACCGCGCCGCGCCGGAGATCACCGGCATCGGGTCGATCCGTTCGGCGTTGACGATAATCAACGCGCCCCTTTTGACCATGTGCGCGTACCGCAGGGCTTCGAGCCGCTCGAACGCCAGCAACACGTCCGCGCCCCCCTCCGAAATGATCGGCGCGTGGACTTTCGCGTCCATGCGGACGTGCGTCGTCACGCTGCCGCCCCGTTGAGCCATGCCGTGCACCTCGGACAGAGCGCAATCGAAACCCGCTTCGGCCGCGTACCGCCCTAAAATTTTGGACGCGAACAAAGTTCCTTGACCGCCCACGCCCGCTATAAATATATCCATTTCTTTTTACCTCCCGAACAAATGCGCAATGCTTTTTTTAATGCACAATTCACAATGCACAATGCACAATTGCGGATAAAGTTTTATTAAGGCAGCATTGCCTGTGGGCAAGAAACGCAAAGCACGCCCGAAGTTTCTTTTCCGACAGGTCAACAATTCTGCATTCTGCATTTTGCATTCTGCATTTATTTCGCATTATCCTTTCATTGTGCATTGTGCATTGTGAATTGTGAATTGCTCTCGATCGCCCCGAACCTGCAAAGCCCCGCGCACACGCCGCAGCCTGTACACACGCCGCCGTCTATCCGCGCCGTTTGCCCGCCCGCCGCGCCGCTTGTACCGCCCGAACCGATCGCCGGACAGCCGAGTTTCAAACAGGCGCGGCAATTGACGCAACGGCCGTTCACCCGATAAGCCGCGCCCTTTTCCTTTTTCCCGAGCAGTACGCAGGGCGCGCGCGTGATAACGACCGACACGCCGTCCCCCGCCAACGCCGCGCGCAAAGCGTTTTCCACGGCGGGCAAATCATACGCGTTGACGACCGTCGCGCGCGCGCCGCACGCCGCCGCTACGTCCTCTAATTTCAGCGCGAACGCGGGCGAGCCGTCAATCCGCTTGCCCGTCGCGGGGTGGTTCTGATGCCCCGTCATGCCCGTCGTCGCGTTGTCCATGATAACGACCGTCGTGTTAAGGCCGTTGTAAACCGCGTTGATTAAACCCGTGATCCCGCTGTGGATAAAAGTGGAATCGCCGATGGCCGCGACGCTGCGTCGGGCCGCGTCCCGCCCTTGCGCTTTCTCGAAGCCCGCCGCCATGCCGACGCTCGCGCCCATGCACAACGCCGTGTCCATCGCTTCGAGCGGCGGCAGCGTCCCCAACGTGTAACAGCCGATGTCGCCGAACACCGTCAACTTCAATTTCTTAAAGGTATGGAACACGCCCCTGTGCGGGCAGCCCGCGCACAGCACGGGAGGGCGCGGCGGCAGGTCGGGCGTAACGACGCTTGCGGGCGCGGCAACGCTTGCGGACATTCCGACACCAACGGGCGTGACGACGCTTGCGGGCGCGGGCGCGGTGACGACGCTTGCGCCGTCCGCATTCCGAAACCGCTTGTCCACCGCGCGTTTAATCAGATTGACCGACAACTCGCTTTGGCGGGAGAACAATTCCTTGCCCCGACAGGCAATCCCCGCCGCCTTCAATTGATCCTCGATAAAGGGTTCCAACTCCTCGCAGACCAGCAATTCTTTGACCTTGCCCGCGAACGCCTTCAACTCCCCTATCGGCAGCGGATAGACCATGCCCAATTTATAGACGGAAGCGTCGGGCAGCGCCTCGCGCACATAGCGGTAGACCGCGCCCGAACAGACCACGCCCAAAGCGGTATCGCGGATTTCCGCGCGGTTGATCCCGAAACCGTCGGCGTCCCCGGCCAATTTGCCCATGCGCTTTTCGACGGCGACGTGCCGCGCCTTGGCGAATCCCGGCATCATGACGTATTTGGCTATGTCCTTCGCATAGGGCTTTACGGGAATTTCGCGGCGCGGCCCCTCGGTCAAAAAAGTTTGGCCGTGGGCGACGCGCGTGGTCAGCCGGAGCAGGACGGGCGTGTCGTATTTTTCCGACAACTCGAACGCCAAAACGGTGAAGTCCTTGCATTCCTGCGTGTCGGCGGGTTCCAGCACGGGCAGGCGCGCGGCGCGGCCGTAAAAGCGGGAGTCCTGCTCGTTCTGCGAACTGAACATGCCGGGGTCGTCGGCCACGGCGACCACCAAGCCGCCGCCCACGCCCGTATAACTCAGCGTAAACAGCGGGTCGGCCGCGACGTTCAAGCCGACGTGTTTCATCGCGGCGATGGCGCGCGCGCCGCCGACCGACGCGCCGGCGGCGACTTCGAGGGCGACTTTTTCGTTGCACGACCATTCCGAACGGATTTCGGGGTACGCGCCGATATACTCGGTGATTTCGGTGCTTGGGGTGCCTGGGTACGCGCTCGCGCATTTCACGCCGGCCTCATACGCGCCCCGCGCCACGCCGTAATCCCCGAGGGCCAATTTTTTTGTCGTTTTATCCATAATTTTTTATATCAAGCGTAAGGTAAAGACGTTATGCAAGATGGAAGACGGAAGAATGTTATGTAAGATATAAGATGGAAGAGGGAAGATGGTCGGTCGCGCGTTGCTCGCGCGGGAGTACACTATTGTCATTCCGAATGCGCTACCCTCTGTCATTCTTTCCGTGAGTGAAGAATCTCTGACCGCAATTGTGCATTGTGAATTGTGCATTGTGCATTGTTTTGTCATTTCGAGCGCAGTCGAGAAATCTCCCACATATTCGTTTAACTCCGTCATTCCGAATGCGCTTACTCCGGCCGCAATTGTGCATTGTACCCTGTCCTTTCACTGTGGACTGTGCACTGTGCACTGTGGACTGAAAATTGTGCATTGTGCATTGTGAATTGTGCATTGCCCTGTCATTTCGAGCGTAGTCGAGAAATCTCCCACATCATGCGCAATGTCCTCTATCCTCTTGAAAATTCCCCTCCCTCGGAGGGGTGGACGCGAGCGAATCGAGCGGACGGGGTGGTTGCGCATTATTCAGGCATTCTTTCCGCGCATGAACAATCTCAACCGATTTGATTATGCCCCCGCGCGAGCAACGCGCGACAACCCATCATCCCTCTTCCCTCTTACATCTTCCATCTTGCCTCTTCCATCTTACATCTTCATTTCCCGACCTCCGTCTTTTTCAACCTTTCCATACTTTCCGCCAGCCGCCGCGAGGCCGCGTCCAATTTGTCCTTGGTCAGCGGCACGCCGTAGAGTTCGGGAAATTCGAGCGGCTCGCCGTACGCCAAATAGTTGCGCCGGAAATAGCGGGGTTTTTTAAGGAACGCGGCGGGCACGATAGGGACGCGCGTTTTGGCGGCCAGCATGACCGCGCCGTTCCGCAATTCCAGCATTCCGCCGTCCTCGCCGCCCCTGTTGCGATGCCCTTCGGGGAACATCATCAACGCCTTGCCCGCTTTCAGCAGGTTGAGCATTTTCCGCAAAGCCTTTAAATCGGCTTTCCCCCGATCGACGGTTACCGAGCCGATGCCCCACACAAAGAATTTGCCGAAGATATTTTTTGCAAATTCCTTTTTAATGACGTACCGCAAGCGGCGCAGGATATGCATACCCACGATCAGCGGGTCGGGCAGCGAGTAGTGGTTGCAGCAAATCACCGCGCCCCGTTTCGGGCGGTTCTTTTTATTGATGACCCGCGTCGGCCACAACAGCAGAACGATAGGGCCGATTAAAACGACAAAGACAAAATACAACATAATAAGTAATAAGTAATAGGTAATAGGTAATAGTGTTTAGCGGTTAGTGTCGATCGGTATTCAAGTAGGAAGTAGGAAGTAGGAAGGACGAAGGACGAAGTATCGGATGCTGACACAAGAAATAACATTTATTATGCTATATGTTTCATACCCGCCGACAGGCTTGCTCAGGCGGAACCCCGACCGCACTTCGTCCTTCGTCCTTCCTACTTGCTATCTTGCCCGCCGACAGGCTTGCTCAGGCGGAACCCGACCGACCTTCCTACTTCGTCCTTCCTACTTCGTCCTTTATTACAGCGGCCAACTGCCCTACGATTTCGTCGGCCGAGTTGCGGGTAGTATCCACCGCTATTGCGTCCTCGGCTTTTTTAAGGGGGGCGAGCGCGCGCGAGGAATCGTTTTTGTCGCGTTGGGCGAGGTCCTCTAAAACTTCCTCATAGCGGGCGGGGCAGCCTTTTTGGGCGAGTTCCGACGCGCGGCGGCGGGCGCGCTCCTCTAAATCGGCGGTCAGAAAGAATTTGAAATCGGCGTTGGGCAGCACGTAGGTGCCGATGTCCCGTCCGTCCAGCACCATATCGAGCGCGGACGCGATTTCCCGTTGCAGCGCGGCCATTTTGCGCCGGACGCAAGGGTGCGCGGAAAAGTCCGAGGCGGCGCGGGACACGCGGTGTTCGCGGATTGCCGCCGAAACGTCGCGGCCGTTTAAAAAAGTGCGCTGCCCGCCCGCAGACGGCTCGACGGTCACGCCGATTTGCGGCACGAGAGCCTCGGCGGCCCGCCCGTCGGCGGGGTCCGCGCCCTGTTCGAGTGCGTACAAAGCGGCGGCGCGGTACATCGCGCCGGTATCCAAATGCAAGATATTGAGTTTTTGAGCGAGTTTTCCCGCGACGGTACTTTTCCCCGCGCCCGCCGGCCCATCGATCGCAATGACCATATACGTATATTATAAACCATATACCGAAAAGTGACAAGCGATTTTTAA
>JAISFM010000094.1 GCA_031263605.1 Clostridiales bacterium
ACGAAAAGATGACCGCGGAAGCGGCCGTCCGGCTCGACGCTCTGAAAGCGGAAGCCCTGAAAAACGCCGAGGAGGAGGCCGCCGCGATAATCGAACGGGCGCGGGAACAGGCGCGGGGCATTTTATCGGAAGCGCGGGAGCAAACCGACGCCGAGCGCGCGCGCCTTGAAAAGTATTTCAAGACGGAAGTGACCTCGCTCGCGGTGGATATAGCGGCCAAACTCTTGGAGCGCGAGGTGCGGGAAAAGGACAACGCGCGGCTGGTCGATGAAGCGTTGTCGCAGTGGAAAAGTTAATTGAGAATTGAAAATTGAGAATTGAAAAGTTTCGGATGCTGACGCGAAAAGCAACTTCTTGGTTGCTTTATGTTTCTTGCCCGTGAGCGGAAACATTTTAGCGCGAACGCTTTATCCTTACTTCTCAATTCTCAATTCTCAATTCTCAATTCAAAAACTTCTCACTTCTCAAACATAACGGATAGAAAAGCAAATGCGCACTATAAAAATCCTTTCCCCGTCCCCGTTGGACGGGGAAAGCAAACGAAAAATTGAAGACTTCTTTTCCGGCCTCGGCGGCGAGAGGGCGGAATTTGCCTACGAGATAAAGGACGGGCTGATCGGTGGCTTTATGGCCGTGGACGGCGACACCTATTACGACGCGACCTTTAAGGGGCAACTCGTCAAACTGAAACACGTCGAGGATTCCAAAATCGAGAGGCAGTTCGCGCGGCCGCAGCGGATAGCCGAGCAGATCCGCCGGAACATACGCGAATACAAGGTCGATTACGGCGTGACCGGCGCGGGTGTCGTGACGTTCGCCGGCGACGGCATTATCAAGGTGAGCGGCTTGTCCGACGCGCGCAACGGCGAGTTGCTGCGGTTCGACAACGGCGCGCGGGCGATTGCCCTGAACCTCGAAGAGGACGAGGTGGGCGCGATCATTTTGGACGACGAAAACGCGGCCGCGGCGGGCGACGTCGTGAAATCGACCGGCTCGATCGTCGGCGTTCCCGTCGGCGAGGGGCTTTTGGGGCGCGTGGTGGACCCGTTGGGCAACCCGATCGACGAACTCGGGCCCATAAACGCGGCGGGGACGCGCCCGATTGAAACGCCCGCGCCGCGGATTACCGACCGCGCCAAGGTCAACGTGCCGTTGCAAACAGGCATTTTGGCGATCGACAGCATGACGCCGATCGGCCGCGGCCAACGCGAGTTGATCATCGGCGACCGCCAAACCGGCAAAACCGCGATTGCCGTGGACACGATCCTCAACCAAAAGGGCAAGGGCGTGATTTGCGTGTACGTGGCGATCGGGCAAAAGGCGTCCACGGTTTCCAATATCGTCCACACCTTGCGGGAGCGCGGCGCGCTCGACTATACGGCGGTGGTCTGCTCCACGGCCAAGGACAGCGCGCCCCTGCAATATATCGCCCCCTACGCGGGGTGCGCGATTGCCGAGGAGTTTATGCACGCGGGCAAGGACGCGCTGGTCGTGTACGACGACCTGTCCAAGCACGCCGTCGCGTACCGCGCCATGTCGCTGCTCTTGAAACGCCCGCCGGGGCGCGAGGCGTATCCGGGCGATATATTCTATTTGCATTCGCGCCTGCTCGAACGCGCGGCGAAACTGGCGCCCGAACGCGGCGGCGGCTCGATGACCGCGCTGCCGATCGTCGAAACGCTGGCGGGCGACATATCGGCGTACATTCCGACGAACGTCATCTCGATCACCGACGGCCAGATCTATTTGGAAAGCGAGTTGTTCAACGCCGGCATCCGCCCCGCGATCAACGTTGGCTTGTCGGTGTCGCGCGTGGGGGGCAGCGCGCAAATCAAGGCGATGAAAAAGGTGTCGGGGAAATTGCGGCTCGACCTTTCGCAGTACCGCGAGTTGGCGATATTCTCGCAGTTCGGCTCCGATTTGGACGCGGCGACGCAGAACATGTTGGCGCAGGGCGAGCGCACGACCGAAACGCTGAAACAGGATCAATACGCGCCGCTGGACGTTGAGCATCAGGTCATTCTGCTGTACGTCACGATGAAGGAAATGCTCAAAGACGTTCCGGTCAAGGACGTGCGCCGTTTCAACGCGGGCTTTCAAAAGTTTTTGGATACCGATTGCCCGCGGATCGCCGAGAGCATCCGCGCGGCGAAGGACGTCACGATGGACACGGGCTTGCGGATCGAGGAAGCGGTAAAGAAGTATAAGGCAATGCACAGTCCACAGTCCACAGTGCACAGTTAAAGGATACTCAAATAATTGAGAATTGAAAAGTGAAAAGTGAAAAGTGTCGGACGCTGACGCGAAAAGCAACTTTTATTATGCTATACGTTTCTTGCCCATGAGCGGAAACATTTTAGCGCGAACGCTTTATCCTTAACTTTTCAATTCTCAATTTCAACAAAAATAAGCCGGAGGAAAAAATAAGTGAACAGAATCAACATTATCGCGCTTGGCGTTCGCGACATGGCAAGGTCGGTAAAATTCTACCGCGATTTGGGTTTTCAGTCGAATGAAACCGCCGAATGCCCTCGGGTGATTTTCTTTAACACGACGGGCACAAAGTTTGAGTTGTATCCGATTCAAGGCATGGCGGAGGACATTAACGCCGAGAACCCGCCGAAAATCGCGAC
>JAISFM010000098.1 GCA_031263605.1 Clostridiales bacterium
AGTCTTATTTTGCGACAGCAACTGCGAGTTGTGGTACGACACGGCCGAGAAATACGGGTTAAAGGTCATTTACATGCCGTACACGATTGACAACAAGGAATACTTTTACGATTTGGGGCGCAAGACCGATTTCAAGGACTTTTACGCGCGGATACGCAAGGGTTCGATTCCGATCACGAGCGCGCTCAACGAGTACGATTATATCGAATATTTCGAGCCGGTTTTAAAGGCGGGCGACGATATTATTTACATATCCTTTTCCCACGCATTGAGCGGGACGTTCGCCTCGATGGAAAAGGCTATTGCGGCTTTAAAGAAAAAGTACCCCGAACGCGCCGTGACCTGCATCGACACAAAGAACATATCGTCGGGGACGGGTTTGGTCGTTTTAGAGGCCGCCAAACTGTTCGCGGCGGGGGGTCTGTCCGACGCGGAGTTTATCGCGCGGGTAGGCGGCTTGATCCGCGACGCGCGCGCTTTTTTCACCGTGGACGACCTGTACCACTTGAAACGCGGCGGGCGGATCGGCGGCGGCGCGGCGATGGTCGGCAGCATACTGAATTTAAAGCCCTTGCTGCGCCTCAACGCCGAGGGCAAAATCGAAAACTTCGCCAAGGCGAAGGGCAGGAAAAAGGCTATCGAAACCCTGCTCGACAGAGCCGCCGACAACGGCATCGACCTTTCGCGCCCGATTTACCTGCTTGACGCCGACGCCGCCGACGCCGATCTTTTCCACGATATGTTCGCCGCGCGGTTCGGCGCGCCCCCCAACCTGATCCGCCAGACCGTCGGCCCCGTTATCGGCACCCACTGCGGCCCCGGCACCCTCGGATTATGCTTTCTGTCGAGATAGTTTGCGCGGGATTGCGCGGGATTGTGTGCGGGAAACTTTTTTGAAAAAAAGTTTCCCTCGCGCCCCTTTCCAAAAACTTCATGCAATTTTTGAGATAGGCCAACCCCGCGCATCATTTAGTAATAGTCTGAAAGTTTTTGGGAAGGGCGCGGGAAACCCTTTTTGAAAAAAGGGTTTCCCGCACACGCGCACCCCCAAAAACAAAAACAAAAAAGGAGTAAAACAAAATAAAATGGCGATTCAGAACGACAAAAAGGATTTCGTGAAAGAGGTCGCGGACATGGACGCGGATTTCCCGCAATGGTACACCGACGTGGTGTTAAAGACGCAGTTGTGCGATTACGGGCCGGTCAAGGGCACGATGGTGATACGGCCTTACGGGTATGCGGTTTGGGAATTGATTCAGCGGCAACTGGACGACAGGATCAAGGCGACGGGGCATAGGAACGCGTACTTCCCGCTGTTCTTCCCCGAAAGTTTCCTGCAAAAGGAAGCCGAGCATGTCGAGGGCTTCGCGCCCGAATGCGCGTTGGTGACGCACGTGGGCAAGGAAAAACTGGCCGAAAATCTGGTGCTGCGGCCGACGAGCGAGACGGTCATCTGCGACATGTACTCGAAATGGATCCAGTCGTGGCGCGATTTGCCGCTCCTGATCAACCAATGGGCGAACGTCGTGCGGTGGGAAAAAACGACGCGGCCGTTCCTGCGCACGTCCGAATTTTTGTGGCAGGAGGGGCATACCGTCCACGCTACGTTCGAGGAGGCGCAGGAGGAAACGATTAAAATGCTGTACGTGTATCGGGAGTTCGTCAACAACGTGCTGGCGATCCCCGTGCTGATCGGGAAAAAATCCGACAAGGAAAAATTCGCGGGCGCGCAAGCCACGTACAGCATGGAGGCGATGATGCTGGACGGCAAGAGTTTGCAGGCCGGCACGACGCACAACCTCGCCGACCACTTTTCGCGGGCGTTCGACATTCAGTTTTTGGACAAGGACGGCGCGCGGAAATACGCGTGGCAAAGTTCGTGGGGCGTGACCACGCGGCTGATCGGCGCGCTCGTCATGGTGCACGGCGACCGGCGCGGGCTCGCGCTGCCGCCCGCCGTCGCGCCGATCCAAACCGTCATCATACCGATCGCGGCTTTCAAGCCCGGCGTAACCGAAAAGGCGGAGGAGTTGCGCAAGAAACTGGCCAAGGCGGGGATACGCGCCGAGATCGACGGCCGCGACCAATCGCCGGGCTGGAAGTTCAACGAGTGGGAGATGAAGGGCGTGCCGATTCGGTTGGAGGTCGGGCCGCGCGATTTGGAGCGGGGCGTAGTGGCTTTGGCGCGGCGCGATACGCTGGAAAAGGTCGAAGTCGCGGCGGACGCGGCCGCGCCGCAAGTCAAAAAACTGTTGAAATCGATTCAAAGGGACATGTTCAAAAAAGCGGACGCGTTTTTCAAATCCCGCATTCAAAAAGTGGGGAATTTAGAGGAAATGCGGCAAGCGGTTGACGGCAAGAATTTCGCTTTGGCGAACTGGTGCGGCTGCCGCGAATGCGAGGACAAGGTCAAGCAGGAAATGCAAGCGACCTCGCGCAATATCCCGTTCGACAACAAGCCCTTTAAAAAGGTTTGCGCGGTGTGCGGCCGGCCGGCGGTGACGACCGTTTACTTCGCAAGGGCTTATTGATTTAAGGGGATAGGGAATAGTGTCGGTGGGGGTAATATTATGGATTGGGGGAAACTTTTTATAAACTTGTGCGGGGGGAAACTTGTTGTAACAAGTTTCCCCCCGCGCCCCCTTTCAAAAACTTTCAACAATTTATAATGAGGAACGCGTCCCGCGCGGCGAGCCGATTTCTACCGTGCAAAGGAACGCCCGCGCGCCTCTCTGTCATTAGACTTGTTGCGAAATGCG
>JAISFM010000130.1 GCA_031263605.1 Clostridiales bacterium
CTCGCGATATTGAATCCCTTACTCGCGGCGCAGGCTATCCTGTCCAACCCGATCATGGGCGTAGTGACGGTCGCGCTCGCGGTCGCGGGCGGCTTGCTGGTCAAATCATTGTTGCCGGCGATGGCGACGGGCGGCGTGATTTCAAGCCCCACCGTGGCGATGGTCGGCGAGGGGCGGTATCCGGAGGCGGTCGTGCCGCTGGGCGACAGCCCGCAATTCACGAGCATGAAAGCCGACATCGCCAACGCGGTTGTGCAAGCGATGACGGCGATGAACGCGGGCAAGGATATTGGCGGCAAAGGCGGCGGGGAAGCGGTCGCCCTCAATATAGACGGGCAAACTTTTGCGAAATTGATCATGCCCCAACTGAAAAAGGAAGGGTTGCGCAACGGGTTCGACCTTGCGTTGAGAGGAGTATAAAAAATGGCGGTGAAATTTATTATCGACGGTATTAACATAGTGGACCCGAGCGGCGTAACCGTTTCGCGGGAGGATATTGTCAGCCAAGACAGGACGATGAACGGGAACCTCGTGGTGGATTATGTCGCCACAAAAAAGAGCCTGAACGTCAAATGGGACTTGTTGTCCGACGGCGAATTTCAGAAACTGCTGAACGCGATCGAAAGCAAGCAAAGCGAAAAGACTTTTTTCACCCTGCAATATTACGAGCCGGAAAAAGGCGGGAACGCCGGGTCAACCTTGACGGACATGCGGGCGTTTACGGCGGGGATAGGGTATTACCCTTATTTCACGGCGGACGATAAACAGGTTTGGCGCGATGTTAGTCTGGATTTCATAGAGGTGTAATGTGAAATTACATTCATCGGCATATACGGGCTACGCTTGTCTTGCCGCCTCGGTCATGTATGTCCGTATACATTCCCTTCGGCGGCGCGGCAACTGTTGCCCGTCTCTGCCGCGACTGTAATTTCACACGCGTTTATGCCGTCGCTTGTCGGCGGAAAGGATGTTAAAATGGCACAAGTAAAATACAACGCGCCGTACAGGCGCATAGACGCGCGGGTGGATATAGCCTACGGCGACGAATATTTCCGTGACCAATCGCTCGGCGACATTGTCAAGTTGGATATAAGCCAAGAGAACAAGGAAATATCCGAGTCGGAGTCGCTTTACGCGGGCGGCAACGCGCCGAAACTGCCGATCATGACCCTCGAAGCGGTCAAAGCCGATGTAGGGATTACAGAGAATATAGACAGCGAATTTTGCTTGGGAAAGGAACGCGCCTTAATCGATCCCTTTACGGCGGGCTGGTGGAGCGACGCATGGTCGGGCAAAACGCCGGACGGAAACGGCGGGTATCTTTTTCCGCTTTCAAAAATCCCCTATGCAAAGGTCACGTTTAACGACGGCGGGCATATCGGCGATTATACGCGCGGCGCAAAGTCAATGCGTTCGTGGCAGTTGTTGGGCGCGGGCGTTATGGACGAATACCCCCGCGAAATCGAACTCGTGCTGCGGGATACGGCGGACGAGGAATTGTATCGGGGAGATTTCCTGTGCGGGGGCGCGGAGATCAAGATAAACTTGTTGGACGGCGGCAACGCGGATAATTTGAACGCGAGAGCGGCCGTAAAGGACGGGTACATTCAAGGCGTAAAGAGCGTGGAAACCTATATAAAGAGTTGGAGCAAGCCCGACCGCATGGCGAAATTGTTCTACTGCTTCGACAATATGACGGAAGAGTACGGGACGGACGTGCTGAAAGATATTTCCATCGTCCACGAAAAGGTCAACGCGTCCGAGATAAAATACGGCCTGTGCAGCGACACGTGCAGCGTGACCATTTTAAACAGCGGGCGGAAATTCGACAGGGGTTATTTGAAAGACCAAATGCAGATTCGGAAACGCCTTATCCCGTATATCGACGGCAAGCCGCAAGGCACATTTTATGTCAAGGAATGGGATATTTCGCAGGACGACCTGTTTATCAAATGCCACGCGAGCGACAGATTGTTGGATTTGCAGAATATGGAATACGAGCGTCTGCCCGAGTCCGCCGCCGAAACCACGACCGCTTATAAGTTATTCGAGGACATACTTGGATTCGCGGCGGGGTTTTTTGTCAAAAAACTGGCGGTGAGCATTGACGAGCGGTTGAAAAGTGTCGTGATTCAATTCCCCTATGTCAAACGGACAAAGGCATGGAACGCCCTGCAAAGTTTGTGCGAAGCGACGTTGAGCCATTTGTATATAGATTTGGATGAGCGGATCGTCGTTAAATCCGATCTGTTGGAATACGAGGAAAACGAACGGCTCGACCCGCACGTCAAGCACGGGATAGCCGTGTTCAGATACGGCGTGGGCGTGGATACCGGCAACGCGTTCGGGATCAGCATTCCGTTTTTCGCGGATATGGCGGTGACGCGGGCGGAAGTCAAATATTACACCCCGACCGTCAAATACAACGAGAAATTAAAGACGATCGAGAAAGTGGACACCGAAGAAAACGGCGCGGTGGTGTCGTTCAAACTCGGCGACCTCGATTTTTGGGCGGTTTCCGAAACGGGCAAGCCGGACGAAACCGGCACTGTTCAAACCGGCCACATACGGTTTTTGAAAGACGATGACAGCGACGGAAATGAAAGCGACGTAGACTGTACGCCCGAGTGGCAAGGCGGCAAGGAGTGGACGCTGACGATCGGCAAACCGTTTAAAGGCAAGATTGAGATATACGGCTATAAGGTGGAGTTAGAGGAAGGCGTGTGCATGGAACAGGCGAAGGACATGACCGACCGCACCGCCGAACTGAACGCCTATATCCACCCAGCGAGCGACCTCATGCGGTGGAATATGGGCGGATCGGCGAATACGGCGGCAGAAAAGTCGTATGTCGAGCGCATCGCCGATTATCTGCTTGTCAATTTCGGCGCGAAAACAAAATGCGCGGCCGCGAATTGGCGCGGCGACCCCAACGTGCTGCCGGAAAAGCAATACTCGCTGACCGACCGTTTCGGCGATAATGCGGTGTTCGAGTGTTCCTATAACAAGACCATGCTCGACGGCGGCTTGAAACAGGATACCAAGGGCGTTTGGAAATTCGACTGCCAATGCCTGTTGTAAAAGTATTATAAAAACAAAAAAAGGAGCGACAAAAAATGAAAAAACAATGGAAACCGGAAAGCGTCCCCACGCCGGCGGACTTCAACCGATTGGAAAACCTTGTGCCGACGGGCGCGTTCATGTGGTACTACGGCATATCCGCGCCGGACGGCTGGTTGGTGTGCGACGGCAGCCCTATCGTTGAAAAGGACTATCCGGAACTTTTCAATCACTTGTTTAACGTTCGGAAGGAAACGGCGGGGGAGTCCGGTTCGGGGAACGAGGTCAGATTGCCGAATTTGCGGAAAACCGGCCTATTCGTCGGCGGGCATGAGAATCAAATCGGAGAACTTAAATCCGCTTTTTCCAATATCGTGGTCGCCCACACGCACGATGTGAATATTAGTCACGGGCATGATGTAGAACCTCACGAGCATTCTATGCAGCATCGGCATTTAATGTATCTTATGAGAACGGATGAAACGGCTTATGATGCATTTCCGCATGATACCGATATCACAGTAACAGAAGACAAAAGTAAAGTGTTCGGGCATTCCTCTGGTGCTTATAAAAGGCAGTATGCGTTTACAAGTAAATGTAAAGATGCTGAAAATTCGAGTGCTACCGATAAAGGGGAAACAGGACCGTCAATTAGCGGTGTAAAGGAGTATTCAGCGAGTCATAAGAGTGAGATTTATGGAAATGATGGATACGAAAATTATTCCGATATAAAAATAGGAGATA
>JAISFM010000175.1 GCA_031263605.1 Clostridiales bacterium
ATTTAAAAAACTTAACCCAAAAAAATCCCCTCCCCCCCTCTTTACCATTTTATATGTTTGGTATTTTACCCCCCCCCCCCCCCCCCCGCCGAACGGCGGCACCCCTCCGTGGGAGGGGAATTTTTTATAAGGTGGGGGATTTCTCGACTTCGCTCGAAATGACAGGACTTTGCACATAATGACAGGACTTTGCGCGTTCGGAATGACAGAACAATGCGCAATGCACAATTCATAATGCACAATTAAGGCCAAGGCAGGACGCGCAATGTACCCCGACCGCACTTCTCAATTTTCAATTCTCAATTTTCAATTTTCAATTCTCAATTCCATATAACGCGCCCTGCCCCGCGCCTTACTCACCGCTGAAGCCCGCTTTCATGCGCTCGATGATTTTGTTTTCAAGGCGCGAGATTTGTACCTGCGATACGCCCATGATGCGGGAAATTTCGCTCTGGGTCTTGTCCTTGAAATAGCGCAGCATGACTATTTTTTTATCGCGGTCGTCTAACGCGTTGATCATGTCCTTTAAAATCAGTTTGTCAATGACCTCCTCGCCGCCGTCGGGCGCGGCAATCCGGTCGATGACGCTGGCAGTTTGATCGCCGCTCCCCGCCGCCGGCTCGAACAGCGAAATCGGCGCGCGCGCCGAATCCATCGCGAAAACGGCTTCCTGCGGCTCTATGTTAAATTCGGCGGCTATTTGATTGACGTCCGGATCGGTAAAATGCTGTTTCTTGTAATTTTCGATAAACCCCGCGATCTTGCCCGACAAGGATTTCAACGCGCGTGAAATTTTAATGTAACCGTCGTCCCGCAAAAAGCGTTTGATTTCGCCCGCGATCATCGGCACCGCGTAAGTCGAAAACCGGACGTTGAAGGACGCGTCAAAATTCTTGATCGCTTTCAAAAGCCCGACGGACGCCAATTGATATAAATCCTCGTACTCGACGCCCTTGTTTTTGTAACGCCGGATAATGCTTTTCAGCAGCGGGGAATTATGTTCGAGCAACATGGATTTAGCCTCCTCGTCGCCCGTTTTCGCGCTTTCGATATATTTTAAAGTCGTTTCATGATCTAACATTTTATGTATATGTTCAATTCACAATGCACAATTCACAATGCACAATTTCGGATAAAGTTTTATTAAGGCAGTATTGCCTGCGGGTAAGAATCGCAAAGCATACCCAAAGTTTCTTTTTCGACAGGTCAACAATTGTGCATTGTGCATTGTGAATTGTGAATTATTTAAATTGTGCATTGTGCATTGATCAAGCGTCCCGCTTGATAACTTTGCTCATCGTCACGGTCGTCCCCTTGCCCGGCTCCGATCGGATGTCTAAACCGTCCATAAAGGTCTCCATGATCGCAAAGCCCATGCCGCTGCGCTCCTGCTCGGGTTTGGTGGTAAAAAACATCTCCCGCGCCCGCGCCACGTCGGGAATCCCTACGCCCGCGTCGGAAACCTCGATATGCAGTCCGCCGCCGGCGATTTCGCAGCGGACGGTGATTTCCCCGCCTTTGCCGTCGTAGCCGTGTACGATACTGTTGGTGACCGCCTCGGATACCGCCGTCTTTACGTCGTTAATCTCGTCTACGGTCGGGTCGAGTTGCACGGCAAAAGCCGCCACCGCGCTGCGCACAAAGGCCTCGTTGACGCTCAAAGCCGGGACAATTAAAGTCATTTTATTGCCGCTCTGTTCTTTCATTTTATTATCCATAATTTTCCGATTTCTCTGTTGGGCTTGCCTGTTTTATTTTCTTTATCCAAATTGGCTGCGGGGGGATTCCTCACGGCAAACGGAACGGCAAGGCTGACGGCAGGATAGCGCGGGGCGCGGCGCGTCTTAAACCAAAGGCATGATTTGATAAATGCCCGACATGCGCAGCACCTTGTCGGTCTGCGGCGCGGGGTTGGCCAAAAAGACGGGCACGCTGCGCGCCTTTAATTTTTTGAAACGCCCGATCAGCACGCCTACGCCCGCGCTGTCCATAAAGGAAAGCCCCGACAGGTCGATGACTACACGCTGCATCGGCGCGGCGTTTGTAAGGCTGTCCAATTCGGCCTTCGTATAATCGGCGGCGTGTTCGTCCAATTCGCCCGTCAAGCCGATATACAGGGTCTTATTTAGGATTTTACTGTCTACTCTCATAATTTTGAAACGGGACGGCGGATTGATTTTTTATTTACAATTTACAATGGCCAAATTATTGTTTTTATTTTTTGAACGGCTCGCGCGCCGAAAGCCAAACCGAAATTTGTCAACACCGAAATTTGGCCATTGGCCATTGTAAATTTCATTCGCCTAA
Organism: Clostridiales bacterium; assembly: GCA_031263605.1. Classification (GTDB taxonomy): domain Bacteria; phylum Bacillota; class Clostridia; order Christensenellales; family DUVY01; genus BNZQ01. Next base: position 2,308 of record JAISFM010000175.1, read on the forward strand.
ACAGGATACCAAAAAACCGATGACGAATTTTAACCGAATAACCCGTAAAAAAGAAAAAAACCGCGAAACGCTCGCGGCTCATAAAAAAAACGCCCCTGAAAGGGGCGCGACAGATGCGTTTCGTGTTTGGTAGGGATTGCCGCGTCGCGCGATCTGCACTCCTCGCAATAGACTTGCAGCGGAATTAAAAGGCGAGCGGAATTGCGCCGGATTTTTGCGGCAAACAAAGATAAAACACTCCGCTCCCTTTTTACCCGCCGCCGTCGCCGTTGTCGTCGGTCGGCACTTCCTTGACGAACGGCAATTCGTCTACGCGGCGTTCGCGCCCCAATATGAGGCGTTTTAAATTCTCGCGGTGCGCGATTAAAATCAAGGCCGGTATCGCCCCCAGCAAAACCACGTCCAAAACGATATGGAGCCCGTCGTACCCGAAGGCGAACCATTTGGTATACTCGACCGCCGTCATCGCGATTATGCAGCACAGGGACGCGACGCTGCCGTACCGAAACAAAAGGAAAATGAGCAAAGCGAGCGCAAAGCCGCCCAACGTGAACATCCAATCCAAAACTAAAAACACGCCGATAGCGGACGCCACGCCCTTGCCGCCCTTCCAGCGGTGGAAAACCGGCAGCATATGCCCGACGATGACCGATATGCCCGCGATCAGCACGCCCGACGAGGACAAATCCGGCCATGTCAAATCGGGATATTCCAATAAGTACCCGCCGATCAGGCACGGGACGACGGCTTTCGCCGCGTCCAACAGCAGGGTGAACACGCCGAATTTCCACCCCAAGGTACGCGCTATGTTCATCGTGCCGGGGTTGCCGCTGCCGTGCTTGGTGATGTCAACGTGCCGCCCCGTCGCCACGGTTTTGGCAAAACTGATATTGCCCATCAGATACGACAGGATAACCAATATGGGGATTCGCCACCAGATTAACATACGCTTAAAGAATTGAGAATTGAAAATTGAGAATTGAGAAGATAAGGACGCTGACGCAAAAAACAACTTTTAGTATGCTTTAAGTTTCTTGCCCGCAAGCGTCGCCGTTTTAACGAACCCTATCCGCAATCCTTTACCTTTTGCTTCGGGTCAAAAATAATTCTTTTTTGTCGCAGCCTTTTTCATGATAAAACTTAAAATACAAATAGTTTTGCCCGTTTTGCTGGTTCTCGGTATATTCCGCTCTCGTTATGGGCATTACTTGATAAAAACAAATCGTCTTTTTTGTGAACATAGACCCGAACGTTTCTTTATATAAGGCGGGTTTCCTTGCCGCTTCAGGTCGCATTATATAAGCGAACGACATGTTGTTGCCGTGCAAATTATACAATTCCTCTTCCTGCTCTTTATCAAATAGTTGAATCGTATGATAGTTTGACAATCCCGTTTTTTGTATAAAGGGGAATTTGGCGACATAACGCAAAAAGTTAATTGCCCAAACATTTTCATCGTCCTTCAAATCAAAATCTTTATCCAAAAACATGAGGTATTCGTTATACGGCGATTTAACCGTATTTGACAGCGGCATTTTATATTCGCTTGCGCCGATACTGCATAACGCCTGATACTGAAATTTCTCGGACGGCGCGAATAAAGCCAAATCAACCTGCAAATTATGTGTCACAACGATTTCGCCGAAAATTCGCGGCTCTTTCTCCGAACCGAAAAATTTAGCATAATGTTCAACTATTTTGTCAAATTGTTTGGCTTTCATATCATTCCTCCATAAAACATTATTCAATGCCTTACTATGATTATCAAATTTACTTTGCCGTTGGCAGAGTCGTTGCGAAGCCTGAACGCGATGATAAATTTCGGACAGGGTTCGGTAAAACGGCGACGCTTGCGGGCAAGAAACATACGGCATAATAAAAGTTTCTTTTTCGACAGGTCAACCATTTATCATTTATCATTGGTCATTTATCATTTACCGTTTATCATTGGCCGTTTATCGTTAGGCGCAATGAATAACCCCGCCTCAATAGACCCGCATAGCGTCCGCGCCGTATTTCGCTGCAAGTCTAATCCGCCCGCATTGTAATCCTTATCGGCGTGCCGGAAAAATCGACGGCCGCGCGGATCGAGTTTTCCAAGTACCGCAAATAGGAAAAATGCGTCAGGCCCGCGTCGTTGACTTTCAGGACGAACGCCGGCGGGCATACGCCCGTTTGCGACGAATACCGGATTTTCAATTTACGCCCCTTGTAGGACGGCGGCTCGGCCGTCGCCACCGCATTATTGATTATATCATTCAAAAGCCCCGTTGTCACGCGTTTCGAGGCGTTTGCGTAAACCTCGTCGATTAAATTTATCAATTTATCGGTGCGTTGGCCCGTTAACGCCGAAATCGTCACGCTTTTGTGATATTTCATGAACGCCAGATCGGTTTCAAGTTGTCTCCTGTACCGCTCGATCGTGAACGCGTCCTTTTCTATTTTGTCCCACTTATTGAGCGCGATCACCGAGGGCTTGCCCTGCTCGTCGATAAAGCCCGCTATTTTCAAATCCTGCTCGGACAGTTCCTCGCCCGCGTCCAGCACGAGGACGGCCACGTCGCACCGCCGAATCGCCTCGAACGCGCGCAGCACGCCGTAGGACTCCACCGTGCCCTCGTCCACGCTGCGTTTGCGCCGGATCCCGGCGGTGTCGATAATCACATAATCCTTGCCGTTGCAGGAAAACGGCGTGTCGATCGCGTCCCGCGTCGTGCCCGCGACCTCGCTGACGATGACGCGCTCCTTTTTCAAAATGCGGTTGACCAAACTCGATTTGCCCGCGTTGGGCTTGCCCGCCACCGCTATTTTAAGGGCGGCGTTTTCCGCGTCCTCAAAGCCCTTTTCGGGCAGCGTTTCCAAAATTTTGTCGAGCAAGTCGCCCGTGTTGAGGCCGTGCTCCGAGGATATGGGGAACGGCTCGCCCAAGTTCAGGGCGAAGAAATCGGACAGGTCGAGCCCCGCGAAGTTGTCAACCTTGTTGACGACCAAAATGACGGGCTTGCCGGTTTTGCGCAGGAAGGCGGCGGCGTCGAAGTCGGCGGCGGTCACGCCCGCGCGGTAATCGACGAACAGCAGCGCGAGGTCGGAACCGCGAATCGCTTCCTCGGCCTGTTTCAGCATTTTGGGGAAAAAGGCGTCGGCCGATTTCAATTCGATCCCGCCCGTGTCGGCCAGCGTGAAAGCGCGCCCGCGCCATTCCGCGTCGGCGTACAATCGGTCGCGCGTTACGCCCGGCTCGTCCTGCACGATGGCGATGCGCGTCCCCGTCGTCTTATTAAAGAACGTGGACTTGCCGACGTTCGGCCGGCCTACTATTGCTACTATCGGATTCAAAATTATTCCTCGCTAATAGACCTGTCCTAAAACTAACCCGCGGTGTCCTTGCGTGCCTTTTCGCGGAAAACTTTGATAAAAATTTCGATAGTAGCGTTGCTACAATCTTCAATTTTTATCTTTGTTTGCCACAAAAATTCATCGCAATTCCATCCGTTTTTAGTTTTAGGACAGGTCTAATGTATGCGCGGGAAAACTTTTTACAAAAAGAAGTGTCCGCTTCGAGTTTTCCCGCGCTCTTTCAAAAGTTTTCCGCGCTTTTTATTTTAGTTTTTACGCGCCTGCAATTTCAATCAATTTTTCCGCGAAGGCCGCGCCTTCCGCGTCCACCGCCTCGACCTTTACGCCCAACGCCGCCGCCAAACCGCTCAAAGGCGTTCCGTCCAAAAAGAGGTCGCCCTCGGCGCGGAGCATGACGGACGGAACCAGCAGGGACTCGCCGAGCCTCTTGCCTTTTAATTGTTCGGCAATATCGCCGCCCGTCACAAGCCCCGCGACGGTGGCGGACTCGCCGAAAAACCGGTTGACGATTTTATAGCAATTTATTTTAAGGTTTAATATCCCTTCGGCCTTTCGGCAGAGCGCGGACAAAAACCCGTGCGCGGATTCCCCCGTCGCCAGCGAAAGCGTCCTTTTATCCGCTTTGTCCGGCGGGGCGGCCTCGCCCGCCGTTTCGCGCGGGGCGGGTTTGTTTTCCCCGGGCGGGGCGGATTTGTTTTTCTCCGGCGGGGCGGCTTCGACCGGCATTCCGCGCGGGACGGATTCGTTTATCGCTTTATTCGGCGTTCCCGACGGAACTTCGCCCGCCCCCGCGGGCGCGCCGTCCCCGCCGCCCCCGTAAGAGCGCATAACCGCGTTAAATTCATACTCGAACTGCGCCAGCAAGCCCACGCCGTTGCCGATTTGCGGGAAATTCTCATACGCGTCGAAATCGGGTATCGGCAAGCCCGCCCTTTGATACATCTCGTCGGAACACCAAACGAAACGGCTCGCGCCCTCTTTCAGATACTTTTCCTGATACGCCCCCGCTATGCCTATGATTTCCTTGGCCAACTCGGGCGTGACCGCTTTGACCGAAGGGTTTTTTTGGTATTTAGTAAGCCCCACGGGGACGACCGCCAGCGACCGCGTTTTTCCGTGCAATTTTTCTATCGTTTCACGCAGAACGTCCCCGTCGTTGAGGCCGGGGCACAGCACGATTTGCGCGTGCAAGACAATCCCGCCCGCGCGCAATTTGCCGATCACGCGCATCACGTCGGCGGTCTCGGCCGCCCGCCCGCTTTCCCCAAGCCCGAGCAACTTCGCCCGCACGGCGGGGTCGGCGGCGTGGACGGACACGTACAGCGGGCTGTAACGGTTGCGGACGATTTCGTCCAACTCGCGGTCGGACGTATTGGTAAAGGTGACGTAATTGGAAAACAGCAGCGACATTTTCCAATCGTCGTCCTTGACGTACAGGCTCCCGCGCAAATCCGGCGGCAACTGATCCACAAAGCAAAATACGCATTTATTGCGGCAAACCCGCGTTTTTTCGGAAGCGGAAAACACGTCCTTATATTATAACACAAACACGCCCGTTTGTCACCGGAGTTTTACGAAGGGAGCGGACAAACCGCATTGACGCCAGAGGTCGGAGATTTCCCGACTGCGCTCAAAGCGTGACAGGACAGTTCACAGTCCACAGTCCACAGTCCACAGTTAAGGATAAAGTACTTTGCGCAATCGGTTGAGATTCTTCACGACAAACAGAATGACAGGTTTCGTCGGACTGACAATAGTACCCCCCGCGCGAGTAACGCGCGACAATCCATCTTCCATCTTCCATCTTACATCTTCCATAGTCCTCTATCCGAACCTATTACCTATTACCTATTACTTATTACCTAATCTTTTACCTCTTACCTCTTACCTCTTATCTTTTATTTCTTCCCTTGCTTCCGCATTGCCCGCGCGATATGCCCTGCATACGCCCCCGCCACGTTCGCGCCCGTCACCCTTTCCAATTCGGCGAAAAAGGCGTTTGAATTGACCTCGCACAGCAGCGGCTCCCCGCGCTCGCCGATCAGCAAATCCACGCCGCAGTAGTCCAATCCCAAAATCCGCGCGGCGCGTTCGGCCAACGCGCGGAAAGGCGGCTCCAACTCGACCGCGTACCCTTTGCCGCCCAAATCGATGTTGGAGCGGAAATCGGTTTCGGATTTCCTCAGCATCCACGCGACGGCGCGGCCGCCGACGGCCATGACGCGGATATCGCGCCCCGCGCTGCTCGCCACGAACCGTTGGAACAGGTGCGGCGACAATTTCACCCTCTCGGCGATGTCGAGCAATTCCTTGAAATCCCGCGCCAGATACACGCCCTTCCCCATCGAGCCGTAGCATTCCTTGACTACGAGGGGGAACCCCAAACGGTCGGCGGCAAACCGGCAATAGCCCTCGTCGGGCGCGGCGGCGGGATCGAAGCACAGCAGCCCGGGAAGCGTTTCGGGCATAGCAACCCCGTGAGCCGCCAGCGCGATATGCGTCAGCATTTTATCGTCGCAGGCCTCGATCGCCGCCGCCGAATTGAAAACCCTTACGCCCCGCCGTTCCAACATGCGCGGCGCGTATTTGTCCTTGTCCAAAAAGACGGCGAACCCGAACGGGAACGCCCCCCCGCCGTCGGGCGGCGGGCAAAATTCGATTGCGGTATCCGAGCCGAATTTTTCGGACAGGAACATAGTCCGCGCATTGGGGCGAATCGCAACGTCCGCGCCCAAAGCGCGCAATTCCCCGGCGATCCGCCGCGCTTGCGTTTGAACGCTGTCGTTGTAATAATAGGGGTTGTATAAAATTACGCCTTTCATTAAGTGGTTCAAAGGTTATTGCGCAAAGTATGTCATTCCTTACGCGAGTGTTATTTCGAGCGAAGTCGAGAATTCTCCCACAATTTGCGCTAAATATCCTGTCATTCTTCCCATGAGTGGAGAATCTCCGGCCGCATTGCGCCCAAAGTCCCCGACGACATCTTTTATCTTTTACCTTTTATCTAATCTACCGCGGACTGCCCTTAACCGCCGACCGCCGCTAAATCACATATTCAAACTGTTCGGCGTCCCGCACCGCCCTTACGGCGGCTTTCATCGGCAGAACGGCGGCGGCGCAGAACAGCCGATAGGAATCGGCCATATCGTCGGCGGCGTAATATTCGTTGAGGAGTTTATGAAAATCGATATTGCGGCCGTCGATTTCCATCAGCAGGCAATAGGCGAACGCCAAAAAATCCCGATCGTTTTGCGGCGGGGCGAGGCTTTTGCGGCCGTTTTCGACGGCGACGCGGCGATCGAACTCGGGCGCGAAGTTATAGCCCGTCGCGGCGTAGGCAAAGACCGACAGCAAAACCGAACTGCCGGCGATAGTTTTTAAAACCGAGCGGATATTCCGTTCGGCGAGAATGAACTTTCCCGCCGCCATCGCGTCGCATTCCGAAAAGAATTTTTCATACGCGGCTTCCGAATCGCTGATAACGCTTAAATCCATGCGTACAGTATAACATATAATATAGTACAAGATGATTTGCCGCTCAAAAACACCCGCTTTTCTTTGTTTTTCGAGTCTTTTTGCGACGCTTACTAAGTACTATAAAACTCCTTATAAAAATTTTGCCCGATCTTGATTATACCATAGATTACCGGGATTTCAAAATGATTTTAATTATTTTGAGATAATAATAGTACGGAAGCGATTTTTTCTTTTCTTTGATCTTATCGCTGTCTTCTTTTTGGGTTAAATATTTTTGATTTCATTCCAAGACCGTATTTGCTTGCGAGCCTTTTCAGTGTGAAATTATTGATAGTTTATGCGTTGTCTTTTAAATACCGTCTCTTTTCCTCTTCAAAACCAAGCGGCAAAAAATACCCTTTTATACACTCAATATTCCTAACGCAAATCTGAATATGGCTTTGTTCTGCTATTTCCGTCCCTTCATATGCGGGCCGGCCTTCCATAAACGCGCCTATAACGGTATCGTATGTATCCGCCTTACTGGCTTTTACGGTTTCGTGAAGTTTTTCGAACACCGCGCAATCTAATCTCCTAATCAGTTTATGACCGTGCGTTTCGGCAGTATTTTTAGGCAAATTTAATCCTGTCTTTTCCGCGTCGTTTAACAATTGGGCATAGGATGACTGCAATAATTTAACCGCGCCCCTTTCCAACAAACTCAAACAACACCCTAAATCAATCACCGCGCCTATTACGGCGGGGTTCTTCTTTTTGTTCTTAACGGCCCATTCCAAAGCTCTCAGCGGGTCGTTCTCCCAAAAGTACACGCCATTCCCAAGCCAATCGTAATCGTTAAAACTTTTTTGCAAACTGCCGCAAAGAAGCAGCGCGTTCTGCGCCACTTCCTCTTCACATCCGTGAAAACCCAAAACTAATCTGGGTGTATTTGTGTATATGGCATTTAGTTGCACTTTACAAAAACACCCTTATACGGTTCGGTTACATTGCCTTTTTTGTCCAGAATCCCCGCAGACTGCAACCTTTTTTTCGCGTTTGCTTCGCTGGGGTCGTTTTTTTGGCGTTCAAATTCTTTGACAACTTTGTCCATATTTACCTTAGTCATAATGAACCTCCTGCTTATTATATGCAAACAACTTGCTTATCCGACTTCAATACTATTATACCGTATTCGAATTGATTTTGTCAAGCGTTTTTCACCGCTGGGAGTGGAAATAGCGTTTAATATGAAATAATAATAGATATGGGAAGAAAAGAGAGGAAAGAAAATCGGAGATGTCCGAAGTGCGGGAAAGAGGAACGG
>JAISFM010000180.1 GCA_031263605.1 Clostridiales bacterium
GAAAATATTGTATAATGTACAAATGAACGTTACGCAAAAAATTATCGCGGAGCATTTGGTATCCGGCAAAATGACCGTGGGCGGGGAAATCTCGATAAGAATCGACCAAACGCTTACGCAGGACAGCACCGGCACAATGGCTTATTTGCAGTTCGAGGCCATGGGCGTGCCGCGCGTCAGGACGAAACGGTCCGTCGCTTACATAGACCATAATACCCTGCAATCGGGCTTCGAGAACGCCGACGACCACGAGTATATACGCGGCGTCGCGCTGTCCAAAGGCATCTGTGTTTCACGCCCCGGCAACGGCATTTGCCACCAAGTGCATTTGGAGCGGTTCGGCGTTCCCGGCATGACCCTGTTGGGCAGCGACAGCCATACGCCTACGGGCGGGGGGCTCGGGATGCTCGCGATCGGCGCGGGGGGCTTGGACGTGGCCGTGGCGATGGGCGGCGGCGCGTACTTTCTCAATATGCCCGAGGTTATCGAAGCGCGCCTGACGGGCAAATTAGGCCCTTTCCGCGCCGCTAAGGACGTGATCCTGAAAGTCCTGTCGATTTTGACCGTCAAAGGCGGCGTCGGGAAGGTCGTCGAATACACCGGCGCGGGCGTCGAAACTTTGACCGTCCCCGAGCGCGCCACGATTGCCAATATGGGCGCGGAGTTGGGGGCGACCGCGTCGGTGTTCCCGTCCGACGCAGCGACCGAGGCGTTCCTGTGGGCGGAGAGGCGCGGGGCGGATTTCCGCCCGTTAAAGGCCGATGCGGGCGCGGAATACGCGCGTACCGTCGAGATCGATTTGTCCGCGCTCGAACCGATGATCGCCGCGCCCCACAGCCCCGACAACGTGAAACTTGCGCGGGAAGCCCGGGGGGTCAAGGTTGATCAAGTCTGTATCGGCAGTTGCACCAACAGTTCTTACCTCGATATGGCGCGGGCGGCCGCGCTGCTCGCGGGGCGCAAAATAGCCCCCGGCGTCAGTTTCACGGTCAGCCCCGGCAGCCGGCAGGTCTTGACGGCCTTGGCGCGGGACGGCGCGCTCGCGGCGATTTTGGACAGCGGGGCGCGGGTCTTGGAGTGCGCTTGCGGCCCCTGCATCGGCATGGGGCAGTCGCCGCGCACGGGCGCGGTGTCGGTGCGCAGTTTCAACCGCAACTTTTACGGCCGTTCGGGGACAAAGAGCGCGGAGGTCTATCTGTCGAGCGTGGAGACCGCCGTGGCGTGCGCCGTGGCGGGGGAGATCGCCGACCCGCGCGACGTGTTCGGCGCGCTGCCCGAAGGGTGGGAAACGGTCGGCAGGGCGGCCCGTTTCGAGGCCAACGACAATTTAATCGCGCGGCCGGAGGACTATACGGATATCGAAATCACGCGCGGCCCCAATATTAAGCCGTTCCCGATCAACACCGCGCTCGCCGACTCGGTGGCGGGCAAAACCCTGATCGTCCTGCCCGACAACATCACGACCGACCACATCATGCCGTCGGACTCCAAACTGCTGCCGTACCGGAGCAATATCCCGTACCTGTCCGACTATTGTTTAACGCCCGCCGACCCCGAATTTCCGCGCCGCGCAAAGGAAGCGGGCGGCGGTTTTATCGTGGCGGGCGAGAATTACGGGCAGGGGTCGAGCCGCGAGCACGCCGCCCTCGTCCCCCTTTATTTAAAGGTCAAGGCCGTGATCGCGAAATCCTTCGCGCGTATTCACATGGACAATCTGATCAACAACGGCATTTTGCCGCTTGTGTTCGAGGACGCGGCCGATTACGGCCGAATCGAGCGGGGCGACGAATTGCGGATCGAGGGCGCGCCCGAACAGGTCAAGGGCGGGCGGGTCGAGGTGGAAAATACGACGAAAGGGTACAGATTCGCCGCCGCGATCAACGCGCCCGAAAGAAAGCGCGAGATACTGTTGGCGGGCGGGCTGTTGAATTACGCAAAGACGGTGTAAATAGGGGAATTGAGAATTGAAAATTGAAAATTGAAAAGTGTCGGTCGCGCGTTACTCGCGCGGGAGTAAAGTCGGCATAAAGTTTTCCGACAATATCGCTTGTCCGCCGCCTGTTCACTAACCTTGCAAGAAAGTTTTTGAAAGGGGCGCGGCGGGAAAACCTGTTGCAAAGTATGACTTGAAACAGCAAGAAAATTTTTGAAAAGGGGTTTGGGGAAAAACTTTTTATAAAAAGTTTTTCCCCAAACAACAAAAAACAAAAACAAAAACAAAAAAACAAACCAAAAACAAAAAATGATGAAACAAGAATTGGATCAATCGAGAATCGAGTTGTCCGTCAAATTAAAGAACGGCGCGAATTTCCTTTTGGCCGGAAGTATTTTGTGGATACCGATTGCGCTGATGTGGGCGTTGCAGCCGGACGTCGTAATCAATTGCTGGTCCACGTTGGCGTTCGGCGGTTTTGTATCGCCCCTTGCTCTGCTCTTGGGCAGGTTGTGGAAAATCCCCAACTCGCTCAAAGGCAACCCGCTGAATCCCGTGCCGTTCATGCTGAATTTCGGGCAGTTCCTGTATTATCCGCTGTTTCTGCTGATTATCTATACTTCGCCGGAGCATTTCCCGCTCGTGCTGGCGACGGTCACGGGGGCGCACCTGCTGCCGTTCGCGTGGCCGTACAAATGCCGCCTGTTCTTTGTGTTCCCGCCCGTCATGGTCGCGGGCGTCGCGCTGCTGTTCCTGTTGGCGCAGGAGGCGTTCTTTGCGATTCCGGCGTTTATGTGCGCCGCGACGGGCGCGTTGGCGTGCTTTTTGTTCCGCGACGCGGAAAAGAAACGCGCGGCATGGGACGGGCCGAAAGAAGGCGCGGGGCAAATCATATAACCGGCTTGTTTTCAAAGTCGGGTATAAGCCTATTTGTTGAAAATTTTTGCAATGGGCGCGGCGGAAAACTTGTTGCAAAGTATGACTTGAAATAGCAAGAAAATTTTTGAAAAGGGGTTTGGGGGAAAACTTTTTATAAAAAGTTTTTCCCCAAGCGACAAAAAACCAAAAACCAAAAACCAAAAAAAAGAAAAGAAAAAAGGAAATAAAGCAATGAACAAACTGCACACGGAAATCCTCAAAATCCTGTCCGACGACGCGCGGACGACGGCGGAACAGATCGCGGTGATGCTGGGCAAGGAACGCGGGGTCGTGGCGGCCTCTATTTTGGAAATGGAGCGGTCGGGAATCATCGTCAAGTACAACCTGCTGGTCAACGACGACAAGTTGGACGGCGAAAAGGTACAGGCGTGGATCGAGGTCAAGGTCACGCCGCAAAAAAGTTTGGGCTTCGATTCGATCGCCGAGGAGATTTATCAATTCCCCGAGGTCAAGGATTTGTACCTGATGAGCGGCGGCTACGATTTGGCGGTGCTGGTCGAGGGCAAGTCGTTGAAAGAGGTCGCGATGTTCGTATCCGAAAAACTGTCCGCGATGAACACGGTCACCGGCACGGCGACGCATTTCATCTTGAAAAAGTACAAGGCCGGCGGGGTCAATATCGTGGGCGGGGAGACTTTGAAGCGGATACCCGTGCATGAGTAGGGAATTGAAAATTGAAAATTGAAAAGTTTCGGATGCTGACGCAAAAAGCGACTTTTATTATGCTTTACGTTTCTTACCCACCGGCTATTGTAAGTAGGAAGTAGGAAGGACGAAGGACGAAGTGTCGGATGCTGACGCAAGAAATGGCCTTTATTAAGTAGGAAGTAGGAAGGGCGATTGTAAGTAGGAAGTAGGAAGGACGAAGTGTCGGATGCTGACGCAAGAAATAACTTTTATTATGCTGTATGTTTCTTGCCCGCCGACAGGCTTGCTTGACGAAACCCGACCGAAATTTGTCAATTGTCAATTGTCAATTGTCAATTTCTTTCTTGCCCACCGACAGGCTCGCCGACCGAAACCCGACCGCACTTCGTCCTTCGTCCTTCCTACTTCGTCCTTAACCTCTCAATTGTCAATTCCCTATGTTTCTTACCCGCCGACCCGCCCGCCGACCGAAACCCGACCGCACTTTGTCCTTCGTCCTTCCTACTTCGTCCTTAACTTCTCAATTGTCAATTACCTTCTTCCCCGCCGACCCGCCCGCCGACCGAAACCCGACCGCACTTCGTCCTTCGTCCTTCCTACTTCGTCCTTAACTTCTCACTTCTCAATTATAAAAAAATGGATTACTCTAAATACATCAACGCCCAACTGCAAAGCATACCGCCCAGCGGGATACGGAAATTTTTCGACGTCGTGAACGAAATGCCCGACGCGATCTCTTTGGGGGTCGGCGAGCCGGACTTCGTTACGCCGTGGGACATACGCGACGCGGGCATCAAATCCTTGCAGCGGGGCTATACGCAGTACACCTCGAACAGGGGCCTGCCGCAGTTGCTGGACAATATCGCCGCGTACCTGTCCGGCCGGTTCGGCCTGCAATACGACGCGGGCGCGGAAATCCTCGTCACCGTGGGCGCGAGCGAGGCGATCGACCTCGCGTTCCGCGCCTTTTTAAACGAGGGCGACGAGGTTTTGCTGCCGACCCCGAGTTTCGTCGCCTATTCCCCCCTCGTCAAAATGACGGGGGGCGCGGCAATCGAAATCCCCGGCCGCAAGGAGGACGGCTTCCGCCTCACGCCCGCCGATTTGGAGGCCGCCGTCACGCCCCGCAGCAAGATTTTACTGCTGCCCTTTCCCAACAACCCCACCGGCGCGATCATGGAAAAACGGGATTTGGAAGGCTTGCTGCCGATCATTGAAAAGCACGGCCTGTTGGTGATCAGCGACGAGATTTACGCCGAATTGACCTACGGCGGCCGCCATGTGTCGATCGCCTCGCTGCCCGGTATGCGCGGGCGGACGGTCGTTTTGAACGGCTTTTCAAAGGCGTTCGCGATGACCGGCTGGCGGATCGGGTACGCCGCCGGCCCCCGGGGATTGATCGCGCCCATGCTGAAACTGCACCAGTACGCGATCATGTGCGCCCCGTCGGCCGCGCAGTACGCCGCCGCCGCCGCTTTGTCGGGCGGCCGGCAGGACGGGTACGCCGTGGTCGCCGAGATGCGCAACGAGTACGACAAACGCCGCCGCTTTTTGGTCAAGAGTTTCAACGACATGGGTTTAACCTGTTTCGAGCCGAAAGGGGCGTTTTACGCGTTCCCCGACGTGTCGTCCGCGGGCATGGACGGAACGGCGTTCGCCGAAAAACTGCTGTACGC
>JAISFM010000029.1 GCA_031263605.1 Clostridiales bacterium
CTGGTCGTCCTTTAACAGCCGCCGCTCGATTACATCGTAATTTTGACGGACGAGCCCGCCCGGCGTTTTGCCATTTTCCAGCGACAGCGCGGCGATCGTGCCCGCCGCCTGCCCCATAACCGCCGTCGTGCAAATCAGGCGCAGGGTGCCCAACGCCTCGCGCGTCGCGCTGACGCAGCGGCCGGCGAACAGCAAATTGGGGACATCCTTGGAAATCAGCATCCGCGCGGGCATATTCGCCGGACCGGGCAGCCAATAATGCGTACAGCCGCAAGTCGTGGATTTATAGCCCTCTTTCGGGTGCACGTCGATCGGCCAGCCCGTATAGCCGATATTGTCGGGGTAATCGACTTGATTCATGATCTCGACGGAGTTGACGATATGCTCGCCCATGAGCCGGCGCGATTCGCGTTTGCCGCCCAAATACCCGATCCAATCCAATTCGTGGCATTCGCTGTCGGGATACAGCCCGCTGTTTTTTATAAAGCCCCACAAGCCGTAAACCGCCTTCCGCAGGTGCAGGGACAATGCGTTGTCGTCCCGAATCGGGTCCGCGTCCCCGCCGCATTCGAGCCACCAGAACCCGCCGTAATTGCCGTCCGCCGTCGGGAAAATGCTGTGCGCGATTCGGTAAGCCGCGTCCGTTTGACCGAAGGGAACCGCCCAATCGGGCGTTTTAAATTCGGTTTTATGCCCGACGTTTTTGCCGGTGAACAGCAGCGTGGTGCCCATTGTGCCGGGCTCCGGCTGTTCGGGGCCGTAGTACTCGCCGAACTCATGGCGGCTCTCCGTGCCGGCGCGGGTTTCGCAGCCCGCCAAACGGCCCACCGTGCCGTCCCCGCTCGCGTCGATGAAACTATCGGCCTCTATGCGCAACAGCGTTTCGCTCCGCGATTGATTCCCCTCGACCGCGACGATCGCCGCGCCTTTTTTTTCGGCCTTGTGTATATAGGTATTCAGTTCAAGCGCGATGTTCTTTTCCGAAAAAACCAAGTCGAAATACACCGCGTCGAAATCCTGCCACGACCATTGGCCGGCTCTTTGCGCCCGAGCCAAAATATGGTTGAAAATTTCCTCCATGATTCCCGTTTCACGCGCGTACCGGTTCCACGGCGCATAGTCCGCGCCGCGCGGGTTGACGCGGATTTCACTGCTCGCGTTGCCGCCCAAAACGCTCCTGTCCGTTACCAGCGCGACTTTGTACCCGTTGCGCGCCGCCGATAAAGCCGCGCAAAGCCCGGCGAGCCCCGCGCCGATCACCGCTATATCCGCTTTTACCGTCCTCTTTGAAAAATTCGCGCTCATTTCGACGAACTCCTTACAATCAATTCGTGCTCCAAAACGATTCTTTGGCTGTCCCGCGCTTTGTTTTTATCATCGGTTTTACGGACGGCTTTTTCATACAATAAATTAAAAGCCGCCGCGCCCATCGCCTTGCGCGGCTGTCGGATCGTCGTGATCGGAACCGCGCACATTTTGGCGAAAACCAAATCGTCAAAGCCCACGACCTTGACGTCCTCCGGCACCCGTTTGCCCTGCGCAATCAGCGCGTTGACCGCGCTCACCGCCAAAATGTCGGTTCCGGCGAATATCCCGTCGAATGCCGCGCCGCTCTCCGCCAGACGGGACACCGCGGCGTACCCCTCGTCGTAACTGAACAGATTGGACAAACGCAGGGTTTCGTCCGATGGGAGATTCGCTTCGCGCAGGGCTTTTTCATAGCCCGCGAACCGTTGCAACGCGGATTTGGAGTCGCCGCCCATAAAGGCGACGCGTTTCGCGCCCGCCCGAATCAAATGCTCCACGGCCTCGCAAGCGGCTTTTTCATTGTCGATATTGACCGTGTCGCAATCGAACGTGCCGTCCGTTTCCCCGCAGACCACAAAGGGCGCCTCGCGGAAATATTCGATCGCGTCCTTGGCGTTCGGCGACAACAGGATAATGCCGTCCGCTTTCTTGCTTTTCACGGCGTCCGCGAAGTATTTGTAGCGTTTCAGGCTGGAATAACTTTCGCAGATCATGATATAATAGCCGCGCTTTTTCGCTTCCTCCTCGATACTGCGCACGATTTCGGCGTAGTACGGGTTTTCAATCGACTGTACGCAGATCAAAAAGGTTTTTGTGCCGGTCGTGCGCAGGTTGCGCCCCAAGGAACTGGGGACAAAATCCAATTCGCGGATCCCGTTCATCACCTTTTCCCGCGTCTTGGGTTTCACAATGCCGCTGTTGTTCAGCACTCTGGAAATTGTAGCGATCGAAACGCCTATGTGGTCCGAAACGTCGTTCATCGTCATGTTCGTTGCGTATGCCTCCCGTTTTTTCCTGTTCGGTTGAGATTGCCGCAGGGTACCGGCTCATAGTTACAAAAAGATTTCCAGCGTTCTGTCGAGCGCGTGCTCCCGGTCGATCCGCACCAAAACGTCCGCCGTGCGCCCCGCGCCGCTCTTTTCCAGTTTGCCGTCCGCGCCGATCGCGTATGCCGCCCGCTCGACGGTGAACAAATCCGGTTCCAGCACGTACAGAAAGGGCGTTACGTCGTACAGAATGCTCGTCGAGACGCGGTTGTCGAATTTCAGCGAATAGCCGTGATAATTGTCCTGCCATTCGTCGTAGAGCGACAACAAGCCCCGCGTTACGGGATTGCGGGATTTGCGAAGTTTTGCATACCGCTCCCCGTCCAGAATAAAATCGCGGTTCACGTCCAACGGCGCGTATACGACCGTGAAGCCCGATTGCAAGACCGCCGCGCTCGCGTCGCGGTCGCATTTGAGGTTGTATTCCGCGTGCGGGCCATCCGCGCCGTACAGCCCCTTGTACAGGCTGCCGCCCATGCAGACGATACGGCACCGGCCAGACAGTTCGGGATACTTTTTCACAAACGCGCCGACGTTGGTCATCGGCCCGATCGCAAGGATATCGGTATATTCGTTTTCCCGCACGGCGCGCGCGATTTCGTCCTCGGCCGGCAACGCGGACGCATGGGCTTTAACCGATTTCACCCTGTCCGCGTGCGGCGTATGGGCTCGGCGTTTTTCAACGCCGCCTGCGAGCGCGCACCGCTTTAAGCCCAACATGTCCTTCATGACTTGCGCGCAGGTCAGTTTGTATTGAATATCCGTAAAGCAAACGGTAATCAGACGTATGTCGAAGCCCGCGAGCGCGGCAAAGCCGATCGCCCACATGTCGTCGATGTCGTCGCCCAAATCGGTGTCGATGACAATCGGAGTTTTCAGTTGTCGTTTCGTCATTGCCCGTTCCCTCCGTTACGGTAATTTGGTGATTACTATATCGGTCACCGTGAAGTTTAACGCCGCCGTACCGCCGGAACCGGGGCGCAAATAAATCCACATTTGATTATGCGTTGACGGAAGCCCCGGAAGGTCAAAATTAAGCCTGCCCCCGTCGTAGACATAATCGCTTACGCTGATTGTATAGTCGCCCGTCGTATTCGTAACCCAGTCCGTATATTGGAATATTGTGTTCGGCGCGGCTTTACCGTCCTTTATAACCAACTGATAGCCGGATGCGGCTTCGACAGAAATAATGTTCAATTTGACGCTTATCGAATAATGCGCGTTTACTTGCATGGGAACGCCGAACCTGCACCCCGGATATGTCGACTGCGTCGTCGTGTTAACATTCATTCCTTTGGGATTTACCGCGCCCGACGGCAAGCCTTCCGTGACCTTATTGGTCGTAAACGCGCCGGTGTAACCGCCGAAATATAACGGCGTAGCGTCGAAGTCGAAAATATACGTCTCCGCCGCGTCGTATACGCCCACCTTGAAACTGTCCTCGCCGCCGAGTCCGTCGGACAGCGTGACCGTCGTCTCGCCCAAGCCCGCGAAACTCAAAAGCCCGTCCTGCGTGACCGTCGCGACGTTCCCGTCCCCGCTGCCCCAAATCATCGTCCCCGCGTTTACGCGCCCGCTCAACTGAACGGGTTCCGCGCCCAACGCGCGCCAGCCCGCCATGCCCTGTTTGTCGTCGATGAGGACGGCGGGATTGGACGTCGTAAACGCGATGTCGGCGGTATCGTACAGGGTGGTGCCCTGTACCGCCACCGTGATCCTGACCGTGCCGCTGTCCTTTTTAAAGGTAACCGTACCCGTAGCCGCATTGACTGCCGCCGCGCCCGCGTCGCTCGTAGACCACACAACCGCGTAGCCGTCCGCGCCCGTCACGCCGAGTTTGGCCTCGTTCGGGTCGTTCGGGTCTTTGGGGTACTTCGGCTCCGCGCTGCCCACCTTCAAGAGGCGCAAATCGAGGGCGGCCGCGGGCTTCCCCGTCATCGTGATTCCGGTCAACGGCGCGCGCGCGATCTTGACGTCTGTAACCGTAAAGCCGATCGCGCCGGTCCCGTCCAGCGCGACCAGCAGCCTGTCGTATGTGCGATTGGCAAACGGGACGCCCGCCGCGTAAGCCGTTGCCGCGTCACCCTGCGGGGCGGAAAATTCGTATTTCCGGTTCGGGTCGGCGGGCGTATTCACGCTGTCGGTGAGCGCGGTTTTTATTTTCGCGCCCTCGGCCGCGCCCGTTATACTGATTTTGAACGACACCCTGTACAAGCCGCCCGCCGCAAGTTTGGAGCGGTCGAAGGAGAATAATACGCCGGGATTTGCGAAATCCGCGCCGGCGGAAGCGAATGTCAACGCTTTCGCGCTTTCCGCCCCTTCGGGCAAATTCGCGGAAACGACCGACGCGGTACCGCCTTGTGCCGTGTACGTCAGTTCGTTTGAAGCGTCGAAATCCTGTTTCAATGGCTTTTCGCCCGCGTTTTTAAACGTAAAGCCGTCGAAAAATTCTGTGCCGTCGATCGAAAGCGAAACGGCGGCCTCGCCCGTCACCAGCCCCGCAATCACCGTCAGCGTCCTGGCGGCCTTGTTCAATTCAACCGTCGCTACGTTCGGGTCCGCAGTCGCCGCCGTCAATTCATAGGGGTCAGTCAGATCGGGCTTGACGGCGTAGGGCAAACTGATTTTTTCGCCTGTATAAAATTCCGTGCCGACGCTCGGCCGATCGGCCAATTCGATCTTTTCCAGCGGCCCTTTCAGGTACAGCATGAAGTCGTCGGACTTGTCCGCCGCCGTCGCGGCAATCCGCGTCATGCCCGCCGCAACTTGCGTGACCAGCCCGCCCGCGCTGACCGTGGCGACGGCGGGGTCGCTGCTGCTCCACGCCACCGCCGCGCCCGTGCCGTCGGGATCGACCAGCGCGGACAGTTGATAGGTCTTGCCCGCCTCGAAAGCCTGTATGCCGGACGGCTTGCCGACAATCGTCACGCTCTCGACCGCAGGATCGGGCGTAACCGGCATTGTACACGCGGCCGCGGCTAATAACAGCGTCGCGGCAAGTACGAACAACAATAAAGATTTGAATTTTTTCATACTATCCTCGATTTGCGGGAAAACTTTTTTCGCAAACAAATTTCACCGCGTTCTTTCAAAAAACTTTCACGGTTTGCAACGCTGTAATTACCGCTGCCCCTTGTAATATTGGTACAGCGGTTCCAACGAAGCGTCCTCTCCCTTGATCAGTTGCAGCAGTTTAACCGCAATCTTTTTAGGGCGCGGCCCCAAGTCGCCGGGCAGCCCCGTCCCCGGCGAAGTGAACAGCCCGTAGCCCGCGTCGTAGTGGTCGTTGACGGCGGTGTTCTTCCAATGGTCGTCCCAATCGAACAGCCGGAACATGTGAATCTGCGTGACAAACGGCAGGTATTCGTAGATATGTTTGAGGTCGTTTTGAATGAAATTGCCCTGCTCGTCCTCAAACATCGCCACTTGGCCGATCGAGCCGCGCCCGGTCGAGTAGCCCAACTCGGTAAAAAATACCTGTTTGCCTTCGTCGCCGTTCTCTTTCATAACGTCGTAAATCGCCAAATTGTCCTGTATATAACTGCCGTCGTATTCCGATTTGCCGTCCATGACGTAGGGGTGCCAACTCATAACGTCAAAGTAATCGCCGTTGTCGGAGGATTTGAGCAGGGGGTCGTCGTCAACCTCGGCATAAGGAAAATCGCCTGAATTTATATTGGCGTATACCGCCTGCAAAAAGGGGATCGCGCCCTGTACGCCGCTCGCCGAGCCGACGAAGTTGAATTTGGTGTCGAAAATCAGCGCGGGAAAGACCAGCGAAGCCTCCGCGCCCGTTTCACGGCCGGCGCGCTTGATGCCGCGCCGCGCGAAAAAACAAAGGTCGGTTATGATTTGCGCTTTTTCCCCCACCTTGTAAGTCGTGCCTGCCTGTGGGGGGCGGCAGTTCACGTCGGCGTTGTTTTCGTTGCCGCACTCGAAATACTTTATTTCGGGGAAGGTCTTGGCCACGAGGTAATAGGTCTTTTCCACGAGGTTCATAAAGTCCGAATAATACGGCGAGCCGGGCTTTGGGAACGCGCCGTAAGGCCTGTCGCCCGTAACCTTAAAGCCCACGGGGAACGGATAGTAGTGGCTCATGGCGGTGATGTCGGTAATGCCCCTGTCCATAAGCCCTTTGATGTATCCCTTGTAACGCTCGACGGCCTCGGGAACGAGGGTGACCTCGTTTTCGTTTTTGGCGCGCGCGACGAAACTTTCGGAATGGTGCATGAACAGGCGGTAACTCTTAAACCCGAACGCGCCCGCAAGGTCAAGCGTCATGTCCAGCGTCTGCCCGGAGTCTATGCTGCTCATCGCGGGCTCGGCAAGGCCGTAAAATTGGCCGCGCCCGTACTCGTTTTCGCCGGGTTCGATCTTGGGATCGCCGCCTTTCATGCAAGCCGCCAGCGGCGCGAGCAGAGCCGACGCGAGGGCGAAAACCGTCAATATTTTGAGAATTTTTTTCATTGCGCTTTTCCGGAACCAAAATTTATGATTTTAGTTCTTTTACTCCTTCTTTATTTGTGGCTTTTTTCTTTTTTACGATCATGACGGCCGCCAACGCGGCAATCGCCGCCGCCGCGATGCCCGCGCCCGCATAAATCCAAGTTTTACCAGCAGGCCGGACGGGCGGCCGGTCGTCCTGCGCGTCCAAATTCGTCAAGGTGGGCGTGTTGGAGCCTCCGTAATTTTCCGTCACGATGTCGATGTTGAAATTTAAACTCATCACCTTAAAATTGTCGATCGCCATGTTCCCCTTCGCGGACGTCCCGACGGAAACCGCGCCCGCGCTTTGGCTGTATACGGGCATGTAATTCAATACGGCGACGGGGATATTCAACTGCGCGGACGGCTCGTCGGCGCGCTTCATATAGAGCCTGGCCTCGTTGTTTATGCAGGTCAATTTCAGATTGACCGCGCCGTCGTAATCATAGATATTGAACGGCAACGTGACGAGAATATCGCCCGCGGCGTCCGTCAGCCCCTCCAATTCGATTTGGCCCGTGCCGGCCAAAAACCGAATCGAATAGCCGTAGGGGTTTTGCACGGTTTTCCCAAAGGTGAGAACAACGTCGGTATTTCGAAATTTCTGCAACAGGTCGAACGTCAACTGGAAGTTGTCGAACTTGCCTACGGTTTCAAATTTTGATTCGCGGGCGGTATTGGAAAAACGAAGCGCGCCGTTTTGGACGCCGATCCCCTTGCCCACCGTAAAGCGCGTGTCGTTGATATAGTCCGTGGAAAAATCCACCTGCGCTATGTCGTTCAGCCATCGGTCGGACAGGTTGGCCGCCGTCCGCGTGTCGCCGACGACACGGTCGTAGCAATCGCATTTGTTGACCGACAATTTTGTAACCTTATAGGAATAGCCGAGGCGCGAATCGCCGGTCAGCGCGATAAACCCCGACGTGACCGCATTGTCGAACACCGCTCTCGGGGTGTAATCGGGGTTGGCGGCGTCGCAATAATACAGCGTCGCCACGCCGTTCTGGGCGATCAGCATGACGTCGTAGGCCGCCGCGCCGCCCGCAAAGAAATTGACTTGGCCGTCGATAAATCCCGGTACCGTCCCGCCGGACAGCAATAACGAACTGTCGCGCGCCTTTAACAGCGAATTCCACGAAACCGCCATTTGTCCACCCTGCGGCGCAAAAGTGATCATGGGCGTGACCGGGGCCGCCGTGCCGTAAACATAGGTTGCGGCCTCGATGTCCTGACGGCCGAACGACAGGCCGATTGAGGAATTAGCGGGCGCGCTTGCCGCTGTCAGCGTATAGCGGAAAATATAATCGCCGTACATGCCTTTGGGCCCGAACGCCGTCAACGGGCCGGACGTTCTCGGTTTCTCCTCCGGCGCGGGGGGCGGGATGTTAAATTCCAAATATTGGTGCATGCTGCCGTCGTTCATGCTGCGCGGCGGGAAAACGCCGTCGGCGTCGCCCGCGATGAACCAGCGCGACGCCTTGTAATAGGACGTGTCGTAGGTGTCCTGATCGACCGTTTGGGTGCGGACTCCCAAAAAGTCGATCGCCTCGTCGGCCGCGCGGCTGACAAAATAATCATAAGGATAAGTAGAAACGGCATAAATTTCGGCCGACGCGCCCGCGCCCGCCGTACCCATTCCGTAATACCCCGTGATCCCGACCCCCGAAAAGGCCTTTACCGGCACGGTCGCGTTGGCGGCCGTCGGCGAACCGAGAACGACGTACTCGTCAACGCAATAGTATTTGTTCGCCGTATCGTAATAGATTTTGTATTGCAAGTTCACCGTGTTGATGCCGTTGGTGTAATTCCCCAGCGGAAGCGCGGTTACCTGCGTGTTGTCGTACTCGACGCCGTTTACCAATTTGCCCGTGTAGTACGCCGCGCCGGCCTTTTTCAAATAGAACATGTTGCTCTCGTCGAGTTTGGCGGCCTTGCCGCTCAAACCCAGCCCGAGGCCGAAATACCCCCCGTCTTTGAGTTCGGAGATGCGGACGGTAAATTTCAAGTCCGTGATCTTGTCCGACCGCGTGTCGATGAACAGCGGCTCCGCGCTGACCAATTTGCCCGCGCCCGCGCCCGCGTCCCCGTCGGGCGTTTCGCCGCTCGCGGGGAATTGGATTTCGCCGCATTTGCCCATGTAGTACGCGCTTTCGGGCGCGTAAGACCCCGCCGCCGACAACCGCCAATCATAGGCGTCGTTGCGCGCGCTCGGGTACGAGATCCTATCGTCCGCCCCGGTAAAATCGGTGGAAAACGCAACGGCCGGTTCGGTTTCGGCTCCCTTGGTACAGATAAAATCGAAAGCCTTGACCACCGCCAACAGCCCGTCTTCGGCGCGCCCGACGCCGTTCCCGATCGACACCAAACTCATATAGCCGTCGCAAAACACGCCTGCGGCGGTCGGCCCTTCGGAATCGGCGTTTCTCTGAAACCGAAAATAAGTGCTGTCGTCCGCGCCCTGTGCCTTTAAATAAAGGTTCACATCGTAACTGCCGTCGGGATTTTGCGCGCCGACCGCCTTCATCGTCAGATTTTTGCCCTGAATGGAGCCGTAACTGTTATAGGCCGCGTCCACCGTCAATGCGGCTTGCGTTCTGGGTTTGTTGTTTTTTCGGGCGTACAGGTCGCCGTTGACGCCCACGTCGAACAGCACGCCGCAATTATACAAATGCCCCGTCGCCGCGAGCAATCCCAATCCCAGCCCGATGCGGCCGCCCAGACCGCGGTCGCGCACGTCGAAGTCGAACGCGATTTCAAACGCGTATTGTTCCGTGCCGTCGCCCGCGGGTATCGGATTTTTCGTGTGCGTGATTTGCGGCTGGTATTCGTTGGGCATATTGAATAAAAGGCCCGTCACGCCGTCCGAATATTCGGCGTCGCCGTTCACCTCCCATGCCTCCGGCATTCCCGCGAACACGCTTTGCATCGGGTCGGAACGCAAAACCGCCGCGCGGGCTCCAAAGGGGAACGCCCCGCCGAACGCGGCCGATAAAAATACGGCCGCGAGAAACGCCGAAAAAAGGAACGCCGCCTTTTTTATGCTTTTTCGTTTCATCATTCTTTCTGTCAACCTCCTACTTCTTCTCGTATATATTTGAAAGGAACCGGTACGCTGGACACGCCCTAAAATTCGGCTTCCCTGCCGAATTTCTCCGCCAGCCATTTGACCAAAAAGATAAACGGCGTGAACAGGACGCAGAACATCAGGCCTACGGTCGCGGCCGTGATGGCGGCGGACTGCGACGAATTGGTATTGACGATGTTGAACACGTACAGCGAGATCGTCATCGTCTGGTCGTTGGTGCCGCCGAACAAGAGCGGCTGCTGCGTAAAGACGAACATGCCCATGCACCCGACGACG
>JAISFM010000251.1 GCA_031263605.1 Clostridiales bacterium
TCGCGGAAAACTTTGATAAAAATTTCGATAGTAGCGTTGCTACAATCTTCAATTTTTATCTTTGTTTGCCACAAAAATTCATCGCAATTCCATCCGCTTTTAGTTTTAGGACAGGTCTATTATTTTTTACTTATTCCCACACGTAAAATTGTTTTTAATTCGTTTGAGGCGACTCGTCTTGCATCGCTTAAATAGATTTCCTTGTGAATACGGTTCGTTCTTTTATAACCCGTATTATTTAAGTGTTTTTCTAATTTCTCAAATGTTTCCGGCTCATTGTCATAAGACCCGATATGCAAAACTTGCGCGACGGTATTTTCTTCAATTTGACAAAACCGCGCGTTTTTAATTTGTGGATTTTTCTTTGCCGTAAGCGCAATACCCTTTGCTTTATCAAATAAGTTCTTATCGACAAAATTAGGCTGTTTAATCATTAAGTTGTATTTTAATTCATTTTTATCAAGTTTAGCCGCTACGTTTTGCGTGTCTATTCCTTTATCCGTCAAACTCCAAAACCCTTCGAGCGGATACACGGCATAATCAAAATAATTCGGCGTATCCTTGAATTTCATTTTAATTGTGTATGCAACCCCGTACAAACTTTCAACATCCGTTCTGAACTGCAAACTATTCGGATTGCCCGCGCCTGCTATGCAAATAAATTTCTGAATCGGCAACGAAATAATTTGCGGGGCGGTTGTCGCCCCATATATCGCCTTTTCGTGTTTTTTCCAATCGTATTTATCCATTTCGCTCCTTTCTTGTTTTTATATCGCCATTCATTAAACGGACATTTTTCTCATGTTTGCCCGTCAAGGAAGTCCAATAAGAAGAAAATAGTCCGGCTTCAAGCAGAAAAATCGGATAGAGTACAAAGAAAAATGTCCGTATCGGGTCGATACCCCGCGGCTTGCCGCATTGACCGATTATACTATAATACTCTTAACCTAATATGATACCCCGCTGCTTGCTGCGGGGAGAATCATTAGACTTGTTGCGAAATTAAGACGCGAAACGATAGGCGAGGGATTTTTGCGTGTAATACGGGTAAAAATCGCAGTTTGCAGCATCGCTACTAACAAGATTTTTACACGCATTACACACAAAAAAACCCGCATAGCGTTCGCGGCGTATTTCGCAACAAGTCTATTGAATTAAATAATTTCCAATTCGTCCTTGCAGGGCAAATCGGGGAACGGCGCGGCCGGCAGGGTTTGATACCAAAACGCTACCGACGCTATGTCGTCACGCAACGGCAAGTACCGCCCCGGTTCCGCGCGCCAGCCTAACGCTTGTATCGTTACGCGCAAATCCCGCTCGAACCGCACGGGATCCGGGATATGCCAACGGTACATTGAAAAGCGCGTTTGCGAACTATACACGCCGTCCGGCCGGACGACCTGGTGCAAGCCCGAATACGGCGTGGTAAACTCTTGATATTGCCGCGTCCCCGGGTTTTCAAAATTGTAGGAGCCGCAAAAATAGTCTTCCGTCCCCGTCCCGCAAATTGTGGGGAACTCGCCGTCGCCGTCGAGGTAGAACTTAATCTCGCCCTCGCCCCACCAACCGTTGTTGTTCACGCCCCACGCCATATACGTCCCGACATAATGCCCCCGCCCTTTCACGCCGTCCAACACCGTATAAACGCCCTTGCAGGGCAGCGGGTTGACCCGCCGGAATTGGGCGTGGAAATACGCGCAATCCTCCGATACCTCGGTCAGCGTATAGTTGATTTGATAATAGAGGCGCATATCCTCGCGCGCGATATTGGTCATCGTGATCCGGCAGCGTTTGCGGAAGGGCATTTCCCAATAGCAGTTGTACGCGCTGCCCGGGTTGACGCACACCGCCAAGGACGAAACCTGCGCGTAGCCGCCCCAGCCCGCCGCGAAAAAGTCGCAAGCGGGGCATTCGACCGACGGGGTTTCCTGCCCGTCCCAATAAATGCGCAGGATATTGAACCGCCCGCGTCCCGAGGGCGTCATCCAAATCTGTTGAACCGCGCCCATGCCCTCGATGTCCGCCAATGCAAACGTTTCGCCCGCCTTGATTATAACGGACGGCGAGATTTTCCAGCCGCGCCCCAAGTCGCGCGCGGCTTCCGCGCCCGTCCCCTCCTCCGCCATGCCGCCCTTGCCCTTTTCGCCCGTGAAGTTTTCGGGCGAGATCGACCGCGTTTGCGCCTTTGACAGGCGCGGCAGGCTGCCCATGCCCATATTTAAGCCGTTAAACTCTTTCATTATTTGTTACTCCTCGTATAAATTTGATGATGGATTGTTAGCCTGTCGAAAAAACTTTGGGCGCGTTTTCGGATTTTTATCTTTTACCTTTTACCTTTTACCTTTTACCTTTTATCTAATATCTTACTGGTTGTTCACCGCCGCGCACACGAACTCCCTGAATATCGGGTGGGCGCGGTTCGGGCGGGACTTAAATTCGGGGTGGAACTGCACGCCGATAAAGAAATCGCGGTCGGGCAACTCGACGGTTTCCACGATGCGGCTGTCGGGCGACACGCCCGATAAAACCATGCCCGCCCCCTCCATAGCGGCGCGGTACTTGTTGTTAAATTCATAGCGGTGGCGGTGACGTTCGCCGATCAACTCCTCGCCGTAGGCGCGGCTCATGATGGTATCCTTGCGGATTTTGCAGGGGTAACTCCCCAAGCGCATCGTGCCGCCCTTCGGCACGACCCCGCGCTGGTCGGGCATGAAGTCGATGACTAAATTTTTGCTCTTTTCGCTGAACTCGCCCGAATCCGCGTCCTTTAAGCCGAGGACGCTGCGGGCAAACTCGATCACCGCGATTTGCATCCCCAGACAGATGCCAAAATACGGCACGTTGTTTTCGCGCGCGTACCGGCACGCCGTTATCATGCCCTCGATCCCGCGGTTGCCGAAGCCTCCCGGCACCAAGATCCCCGCGCAGTCGCCCAAGGTTTCCGCCGCGTTCTCCTCGGCCAAGGCTTCGCTGTCCACCCATTTGATGTCCACCTTCGCGCCGCACTCGTAGCCGCCGTGGTACAGGGCCTCCATGACCGACAAATACGCGTCGTGCAGGCGGACGTATTTGCCGACGATCGCGATCCGCGCGGTCTTTTCGCGGGCGTTGATCCGCGCCGTCATGTTCTTCCACATCGTCAGGTCGGGCTGCCCCGAGCCCAAATTCAGTTCGCGGCAGACTACCTCGTCCAGCCCGTTGTCGTGCAGCATGAGCGGAGCCTCGTACAGGCAGGGCAGCGTCGTGTTCTCGATCACGCAATCGGGCTTCACGTTGCAAAAGAGGGCGATTTTCGAGCGTATCCCCACCCCGATTTCCCGGTCGGCGCGCGCGACGATAATGTCCGGCTTGATCCCGAGGGACTGCAATTCGCGGACGCTGTGCTGCGTCGGTTTCGATTTCAATTCGTTCGAGCCGCTCAAATACGGCACGAGCGTCACATGGATAAACAGGCAGTTTTCGCGCCCGCGCTCCAAAGCGACCTGTCGGATCGCCTCTAAAAACGGCTGGCTTTCGATGTCGCCCGTCGTGCCGCCTATTTCGGTGATCAGCACGTCGGCGCGGGCGGCCTCGGCGGCCTCGTAAATGAACGCCTTGATTTCGCCCGTGATGTGGGGGATCACCTGAACGGTCTCGCCCAAATAGTCGCCGTTGCGCTCCTTGTTCAGCACCGCCCAATACACCTTGCCGCTCGTCAAATTCGAGAATTTGGTCAAATTCTCGTCGATAAAGCGTTCGTAATGCCCGAGGTCGAGGTCGGTTTCCGCGCCGTCCTCGGTGACGAACACCTCGCCGTGCTGGAACGGGTTCATCGTCCCCGGGTCCATGTTCATGTAGGGGTCGAGTTTTTGCGCCGCCACTTTGAGGCCGCGCATTTTCAACAGGCGGCCGAGCGAGGCGGCGGTAATGCCTTTGCCGAGACCCGATACCACGCCGCCGGTTACGAAGATGTATTTTGTTTTTACCATAATATACTCCTTTTCAATTCACAGTTTTAACAGTTCACAGTCCACAGTGCACAGTCCACAGTTTCGGTCGAAGTTCTTTTTGCGCGGTGCAACTTTCACAGTCCACAGTGCACAGTCCACAGTTTCGGTCGAAGTTCTTTTTGCGCGGTGTAACTTTCACAGTGCACAGTCCACAGTGCACAGTCCACAGTTAAGGATGAGAGTATAAACCGCAGGGTTAAACCGTTATGCACAATGCGAACCCCAACCGCAACTGTGGACTGTACACTGTGCACTGTGGACTATAAAAACCGCGTTATCCCGTCTTGTTTGACGTTCTTACAATCGCTATAAGCATTTTATTGATTTCCGCGCAATCCTCTATCATGCTTTTATATTGCGCTTCGTCTAAATACTCGGTGGCGCGCAACAGTTCCAACCAATATTCACTTTCATTCGCTTCCTTTAAAGCAATGTTCATCTTGTTAGAAAAATCTTTTTTACTCGCTCCGCGCAAAGATTCCGCAATATTCGCGCCGATACCTGTACCCGAACGCATGAGTTGTTTTGAAATTATATGCTCTTTTTTCTCTTCGGCCAAATAACGATATAAATTCACGATTCTTATCGCAAACGCAAAACTTTTTTGTTGAATTATACTTTCTTTCACCGTTTTATTCCTTTAAACTGTTGACTATTAAGTACAGTTCACAGTTCACAGTTCACAGTCCACAGTTTCGGTTGAGAGTTTTAACGACTGCACATTGTGCACTGTGGACTATTAAACACTCACTATTGAAGCGCCATTTATTCGTTAAGCCGTGCGCTAAAAACCTTCGACCGAAACTGTGGACTGTGCACTGTGCACTGTGGACTGTACACTGCCCTTACTCCCACTCGATTGTGGAAGGCGGTTTTGTCGTTATGTCGTAAACCACCCTGTTAATACCGCGCACCTCGTTGACGATTCGGCTGCTCGCGGCGGCCAATACGTCGTAGGGGATACGGGCGAAATCGGCGGTCATGAAATCGCCGGTCACTACGCCGCGCAACGCCAGCAAATATTCATAGGTGCGGTGGTCGCCCATCACGCCGACCGATTTCACCGGGGTCAATACGGCGAAGTATTGATGAACGTCGCGGTCAAGCCCCGCCCGCTTTATCTCGTTGCAAAAAACCGCGTCGGCCTCGCGCAGGACGTCCGATTTCTCTTTCGTGATTTCGCCCACGATCCGAATCGCCAAGCCCGGCCCCGGGAACGGCTGGCGCAATACGAGTTCCTCGGGCAAGCCCAACAGGAACCCGATTTTGCGCACCTCGTCCTTGAACAGCAAGCGCAGCGGCTCGACCAGCGTCAAGCCCAAACGTTCGGGCAAGCCCCCTACGTTGTGGTGGCTTTTGATCGTGTCCGCTTTGTTCCCGCCGTGGCCGCCCCCCTTTTCCGCGCCGCCGCCCGACTCGATTACGTCGGGGTAAATCGTGCCCTGCGCGAGGAATTTCGCGCCGATTTTTTTGGCCTCCTCCTCGAACACCGCCACAAATTCCTCGCCGACGATTTTGCGTTTGCGCTCGGGGTCGGCCACGCCGCCCAAACGCGTTAAAAACCGCTCCTCGGCGTTCACGCGGACAAAATTCAAATCGCGCTCCTTGAACGCCGCTTCGATTTCGTCGCCCTCGTTTTTCCGCATCAGGCCGTGATCGACGAATATGCAGGTCAGGCGTTTGCCCACCGCGCGGGCAAGGAGGGCCGCGCAGACCGAGGAGTCCACGCCGCCCGACAGCCCCAGCACGACCTTGCCGCCCCCGATCTTTTCCGCGCAGTCGCGGACGGCTTGTTCGATATAGTCGCCCATCGCCCAATCGCCCGCGCACCCGCAGACATTGTACAGGAAGTTTTTCAGCATAAGGCCGCCGTTTTCGGTGTGCGTGACCTCGGGGTGGAATTGCAGCGCGTACAGTTTCCGCGCCGCGTTTTCAAACCCCGCATTCGCGCAGGACGCGGTATGCGCGACCGACAAAAAACCCGCGGGCAGGTTGGCCACCGAATCGGTATGGCTCATCCACGTGGCGCCGGGGCTGGGGACGCCCCGGAACAGCGCGCTGTCCGCCGCAAATTCGGTCTCCGTTTTGCCGTACTCGGATTTGCCCGCCGGCGCGACCTTGCCCCCGCAAGCGTCCGCCATCAGTTGCGCGCCGTAGCAGATGCCCAAAATCGGAATGCCGCGCCGGAACACGCTTTTATCCAAAACGGGCGCGCCCTTTTCATAGACGCCGGCCGGCCCGCCCGTCAAAATAATCCCGACGGGTTTCAGTTTCTCGATCCCTTCCTCCGCCTTATGGCAGGGGAAAATCTCACAGTAGACGCTGAACTCGCGCACGCGCCGCGCGATCAAATGGCTGTACTGCCCGCCGAAGTCCAATATAAGTATGTTTTGCATGTGGCTCCTTTTTTCGGTTTGGGTTTTCGGTTTGGGGTTTTCGGTTTGGTTTTTTTTGTTTCTTGGAAAAACTTTTTGAAAAAAGTTTTTCCAAACCTTTTCAAAAACTTTCAACATTTTTTCAATAGAGTTTTATTGCGACTCCGGTTTATGACACGGGGCGGATCGGTATGTTCGCCGCCGCCAACTCCGCTTTGATTTCCGCGACGGCGTAGTTTTTGGGCAGGCGCGGCGAATACAGCATGGAACTGATAATCGCCGCCGACGCGCCCGTTTTGGTAAAGACTTCCGTCAAATGCTCCGGCTTGCCCGCGCCGCCCGACGCGATCACGGGAATGTTGACGGCGGCGGCGATTTTTTCGGTGATCTCTATGTCATAGCCCCCGTGCGTGCCGTCGTTGTCGATGCTGTTCACGCAAATCTCGCCCGCCCCGAGGCCCGCGCCGCGCTTTGCCCACTCGACCGCGTCCATGCCCGTGAACACCCTCGCGCCGTCGATCGCGATTTCATAGCCGCAGGGGATTCGGGCGGTTTTTGCCACGCGCTTGACCTGCATACTGAGCACAATACACTGGCTGCCGAACGCCGCCGTGCCCTCTTGAATAATCGCGGGGTTGCGCACCGCCATCGAGTCGATGCTGATCTTTTCCGCGCCCGCCTTTAACACCTCGTACATGTCGTCCAACGTTTTAACCCCGCCGCCGACCGTAAAGGGAACGAACAATTCCCGCGCGACGCGGCGCACCATATCCACGTCGGTTCGGCGTTGCTCCGCGCTGGCGAGAATGTCGTAAAAAATCACCTCGTCAATGCCTTGCGCGTACACGACCCGCGCCATGTTTTCGGCGTAGTCCACGTCGATATTGTCTTGAAATTGTTTCGCCTTGGTGACGTATCGGCCTCGAACGTCAAAACACGCTATTAACCTTTTAGTTAACATAACATTCCTTGCATCGGCATATATCGGGCGTGATACGGGCTACGATTGTCAAGTCGGCTCAGTCATGTATTTCATTATACACTCCTTCGCCGACATTGACAACTGTTGCCCGTCTGACACCCAATCTATGCCGACTTGCCGTCGCGCTTTTTATAATGTTTCAGTCATTGCGCTTTATACGGTTTTATATTTTTTCAGCGCGTTTGCGGCAAAGTTTTTTAGCATTTCAAGTCCCGCCTCGCCGCTCTTTTCAAGGTGAAATTGCGTCGCGATGATGTTTTTATAGGCCACGGCGGAACAAAATTCCCCGCCGTAGTCTTTCGGACATTTTTCTTTGAGATTGCCCGTCACAGATTGCCCGTCAAAAGAAAGTTGTCCGGCCAAAAAAGAAACAGCGGTCGAGGTTTCGGCGGTATATTCGGTCATAGATAAAATAATGGATTTATCTTTCGGCACGGCGTAATAGGAATTGACGAAATAGAAATAACTTTCGGCAGGTAAGCCCGTTAAAAGTTGAAAGTTAAAAGTTGAAAGTTGAAAGTTGTCGTCTTTATCCTTTAACTGTGGACTGTGCGCTGTGCACTGTGCACTGTCCTCTAATTGTGCATTGTGCATTGTGCATTGTGCATTGTCCTTTAACTGTGGACTGTGGACTGTGCACTGTGGACTGTGAACTGCATTGTCCGCAAAGCGGACAAGATTCCACCCGATATGCGGTACGCGCACTTTGGCACTATCGAAACGTTTTACTTGCCCTTTCAGCCAACCCAAACAAAGCGTGTCGCCCTCCTCGCTGTGCTCGAACAGGATTTGCAGGCCGACGCAAATGCCCAAAAACGGCAAACCCTTTTTCAGAACGCTGTCATTGAGGAAATCGATCCAGCCGCTTTCCCGCAAACTGTCCATCGTCGCGCGCGCCGACCCCACGCCGGGCAAAATAATGCCCGCACTGCCGCCCGCGTTTTCGGGCGCGGCAAGCAAACGCGCCTCGATATTCAACCGCTGCAACGCGTTCAGCACGCTGGGCGAATTGCCCGCTTTATAGTCGATAATTCCGATATAGGCCATTTTAACCTTTCTTTATTTCTTTTCCGTTCTTATATTCGCATTGCTCGCTATCGCCGTCCGCATGATAATAAATTCCGGGGCCGTGCCGTTTGCCGTTTTTAAATTCGCCCTCGAAACGGTCGCCGTCGGCAAAATACTCGGTACCCCGCCCGTTCGCTTTGCCGTTTTTCCACTCGCCCTCGAAACGGCCGCCGTCGGCAAAATAATATATCCCGCGCCCGTTCTCCTCGCCGTCCTTGTATTCGCCCTCGAAACGGCCGCCGTCGGCATAATAGATTGTCCCATGCCCGTTCTCCTCGCCGTCCTTGTATTCGCCCTCGAAGCGGTCGCCGTCGGTATAATAGATTGTCCCATGCCCGTTCCGCTCGCTGTCCTTGTATTCGCCCTCGAAACGCTCGCCGTCGGCATAATAATACACTCCGTATCCGTTTTGATTGCCATTCTTAAACTCGCCCTCAAAGCGGTCGCCATTGGCATAATACATTATCCCGCGCCCGTCCCGCTCGTCGTCCTTGTATTCGCCCTCGTAACGATGGCCATTGGCATAATACATTGTCCCGCGCCCGTTCCGCTCGTCGTCCTTGTATTCGCCCTCGTAGCGATGGCCATTCGCATAATACATTGTCCCGCGCCCGTTCCGCCCGTCGTCCTTAAATTCGCCTTCGTAACGACTGCCGTTGGCAAAATAATATATTCCGCGCCCGTTCTGCTCGCCGTCCTTGGCTTCGCCCTCGTAACGGTCGCCGTTCGGGTGGTTGATTGTTTCCTTCATGATTGTGTTTTTCCTTTTTTTTTGTTTATACAGCCAATCGAGAAGTAGGAAGGACGAAGTAGGAAGGGCAGTCGAATTTCCGTCAAGCGGGCAATGTCGGCGGGTAAGAAACGTAAAGCAACCCGAAGTTTCTTTTTGCGTCAGCGTCCGACACTTCTCAATTCTCACTTCTCAATTCTCAATTTGCAAGAAGCAGCGACGGGGATCTAACGGCTCAAATCTCTACAACCCCCTCAAACACCTTCTCCGCCCCGCCCGTCATCAACACCCGCTCGTCCGTGTAGTTAACGACCAACTCGCCGCCGTTTAAGGTCACCGTCACGTCCGCGCCCTTTTTGCAGTGTCCGTTCAAAACCGCCGCCACGACCGCCGCGCACGCGCCCGTGCCGCAAGCCAGCGTCTCGCCGCTGCCGCGCTCCCAGACGCGCATTTTCAGCGCGTTCGGGCCGACGACCTCGATAAATTCGGTGTTGACGCTTTCGGGGAACAGCGCGGCCTCGTTCTCGAACGCCGGGCCGAGCGCGTTCAAATCCAGCCCCGCCGCGTCGTCGCAAAAGATCACGCAATGCGGGTTGCCCATCGAAACAAAGGTCGCCCGAAACGCCCTGCCGCCGACGGCAATCGGTATGTCTACGGCGGGCGCGGCTTTGCCCTCTTCACCGGACGAACGGACGGGCATACCCGCTGCGGGCGCGGCTTTACCCGCTTCGCCGGACAAACGGACGGGTATGCCCACGGCGGGAGCGGACAGGTTAACGGGGATTTTGGCGGGGTCGAGTTCGGCGCGCCCCATGTCCACGGTCACCTTTTCGGTCAAACTGTTTTTTGTGGTCAATGTGATAAGTTTCACGCCCGATAACGTTTCGATGCGCATCTCTTTCTTCGGCACGCGGCCGGAGTCGTACAGGTATTTGGCGACGCAGCGGATGCCGTTGCCGCACATTTTGCCCTCGCTGCCGTCGAGGTTGAACATGCGCATTTTCGCGTCGGCGGTAGCGGACGGGCAAATCAAAATCACGCCGTCGCTGCCGATGCCGTAATGCCTGTCCGACAGGAAAATAGACAAACTTTCGGGCGAATTGATGTCCTGTTCAAAACAATCAATATAGATGTAGTCGTTGCCCGCGCCCTGCATTTTGACGAATTTAATCTTGACCTTGCCGCCGCGCATCGTGTTGATGTCCACCAGTTCGGTGTTTTTCTCGCCGTACCGGCTCATCAGGCTGTCGGCAAGCGCGGCCGCCGTGTCCAACGAGGTCAGGCAGGGAATGCCCAAAGACACGGCCTTGCGGCGGATTTTCACGTCGTCCATGCGCGGGTTGCGCCCTCTGGCCGACGTGGAAATGACGGTGCTTATCTTGCCGCCCTCCAACAGCGTCATCGTGTTGTCGTCGGGGTTGTCGCGGATTTTACAGACGCGCGTCACCTTTAAGCCCTTTCTTTCCAGCGTCGCCGCCGTGCCGTCGGTCGCGAAAATCGAGAACCCGAGCGCGGCGTATTTTTTGGCGATGTCCGCGATTTCGCCCTTGTCGCCGTCGCGCACCGTGATGAACACGCCGCCCGATTTGTGCATTTTATAGCCCGCCGCGATCAGCCCCTTAAAGAGGGCCTCTTGCAGGTTCTTGCCTATCCCCAAAACTTCCCCCGTGGACTTCATCTCCGGCCCCAAATGCGTGTCCACGTCGGTCAGTTTTTCAAAGGAGAAAACGGGCACCTTGACCGCCGTGTAGGGCGAGCGTTTGTACAGCCCCGTGCCGTAGCCGAGCGCGGGCAGTTTCTCGCCCAAACTCACGCGCACGGCGAGTTCGCACATCGGCACGTCGGTCACCTTGCTGATGTAGGGTACCGTGCGCGAGGCGCGGGGATTGACCTCTATAACGTAAATTTCGGTTCCTATGATGATGTATTGCAGGTTGATCATGCCGACGGCGTTCAAACCCGCGCATAATTTTTGGGTGATTTCCACTATTTTTTCGGACAGCGTGTCGTCGATGTGCGCGGGCGGGTACACCGCGCAACTGTCGCCCGAATGGATGCCCGTGCGCTCGATATGCTCCATGATGCCGGGTATCAAAATGTTCTCGCCGTCGCAAATCGCGTCCACCTCGATTTCGCGCCCCGACAGGTATTTGTCAATCAAAACAGGGTTGTCCTGCTTTTGGCGCAAAATGATTTCCATGTACTCGGCGATGTCCTCGTCGTTGAACGCGATAATCATGTTCTGCCCGCCCAGCACGTAGGACGGCCGCATGAGGACGGGATAGCCCAACTCGCGGGCGGCTTTCAGCGCGTCGGCGCAAGTCTCCACGGTGAACCCTTTCGGGCGCAGGATTTTCAACCTCTCCAAAAGGCTGTCGAACCGTTCGCGGTCCTCGGCCATGTCGATGCTGTCGGCCGACGTGCCGATGATGTTGACCCCCTTCGCGTGCAGGTATTTGGTGAGTTTAATCGCCGTCTGCCCGCCGAACGCCGCCACGACGCCCGCCGGCCGCTCTATGTTCAAGATGTTGACGACGTCCTCGCCGGTCAGCGGCTCGAAGTACAGGCGGTCGGCTATGTCGAAGTCGGTGGAGACGGTTTCGGGGTTGTTGTTGATGATGACGACCTCGTAGCCCAATTTTTTGAGGGCGCGGACGCAATGCACCGAGGAGTAGTCGAACTCTATCCCCTGCCCGATCCGAATCGGCCCCGACCCGAGGACGACGACGGTCTGTTTCGCGGTCTTGTTGAGCAGCGGCAGGGCCTCGTTTTCCGCGCCGTTGAATATGCCGTAAAAGTAGGGCGTCGCCGCGCCGAACTCGCCCGCGCAGGTGTCCACCATTTTATAGACGGGCGCGAATTTGAATTTCAACTCCTTGCCGCCGATCCGCCGAATCGCCGCGTCGGTAAAGCCCATCCTTTTCGCGGTTTGCACAAGGTTGGACGAAAGCGGTTTTTTCGCGAGGGCGGTTTCGGTTTCGGCTATGTTGCGCAGTTTGCAGAGGAACCATTTGTCGATTTTCGTTGTTTCGTAAATTTCGTCGATCGTTATGCCGCGCTTGACCGCCTCGTACACGGCGAAAACGCGCTCGTCCGTGGCGTTGAGCAGGGCGGCGCGCAATTCACCGTCGGACATTTTGACGGCGGTTTTCAAGGTCAAAGTGTCCAGCCCGATTTCCACGCCGCGCACGGCTTTCATGAGGGCGGCCTCGAACGTGTCGGCAATCGCCATGACCTCGCCCGTCGCTTTCATTTGCGTGCCGAGTTCGCGCTTCGCGTAGACGAATTTGTCGAACGGCCATTTGGGGAATTTGACCGCGACGTAATCGAGCGTCGGCTCGAACGCCGCGTAGGTCTTGCCCGTGACCGCGTTCATGATTTCGTCGAGGCGGTAGCCGATCGCGATTTTAGTCGCCACTTTGGCGATCGGGTAGCCCGTCGCCTTGGACGCGAGCGCGGACGAGCGGGACACGCGCGGGTTGACCTCGATGACCGCGTACTCGAACGAGTCGGGATGCAGGGCGAATTGCACGTTGCAGCCCCCCTCCACCCCCAAAACGGTGATGATGTCCAGCGCGGCGCGGCGCAGCATTTGATAGTCCTTGTCGGCCAGAGTGACGGCGGGCGCGATGACGACGCTGTCGCCCGTATGGATGCCCACGGGGTCGAAGTTTTCCATCGAGCATACCGTAATCACGTTGCCCGCGCCGTCGCGCATGACCTCGAACTCGATTTCCTTCCAGCCCGAAACGCACTTTTCGACCAAAACCTGATGAATGGGCGAGAGCGCGAGGCCGCCCCCCGCCGTTTCCCGCAACTCTTTTAAATTATAAACGATGCCGCCGCCGCTGCCGCCCAGCGTGAACGACGGGCGTATAATCACGGGATAGCCGATTTCGCCCGCGAACGCCTCGGCCGCCTCCAAGTCGGTGACGACCACGGACGGGATACAGGGCTGCCCGATCGACAGCATGGTGTCCTTGAAAATCTGCCTGTCCTCGGCCTTGTCGATCGTTTCGGGCGACGCGCCCAAAAGGCGCACGCCGTTCCGTTTCAGTATGCCGTCCTTGGCGAGTTTCATGCACAGGGTCAAGCCCGTTTGCCCGCCGAGGCCGGACAGAATGCTGTCGGGCTTTTCCTTTTCGATGATCCGCTTAATCGTTTCGACGGTGAGCGGCTCGATATAGATGCGGTCGGCCATGGCCTTGTCGGTCATGATCGTGGCGGGGTTGGAATTGATCAGGACGATTTCGATCCCTTCCTCGCGCAGCGCGCGGCACGCCTGCGTACCCGCGTAGTCAAATTCGGCGGCCTGCCCGATGACGATCGGGCCGGAGCCGACGACAAGAACTTTTTTGATGGTGTTATCACGTGGCATAATTGATCCTCTTTTATAGTGGAAGTAGGAAGGACGAAGTAGGAAGTAGGAAGTTGTTGTCGAATTTCCGCAGGAGTAAGCCGGTCGGCGGGCAAGAAACATACAGCATAATAAAAGTTATTTCTTGCGACAGGTCAACACTTCTCAATTCTCAATTCTCAATTCTCAATTCCCTTAACTTCTTTAATGTCGAATTGCCGTAAGGCGAGCCGGTCGGCGGGCAAGAAACATACAGCATAATAAAAGTTATTTCTTGCGACAGGTCAACACTTCTCAATTCTCAATTCTCAATTCTCAATTCCTTTTTTCATATTCTCAACGAACCTATCGAACAGAAAACCCGTATCCTGCGGCCCGCCGCAGCCCTCGGGGTGGAACTGCGCCGAAAAGACCGGAACGCCTTTGTAATCGACGCCCTCGCAGGTGCCGTCGTTGACGTTGCGGAACGCTTCCGTCCCGATGCGGGGGTCGATTGTGTCCGACAGGACGGCGTAGCCGTGGTTCTGGCTCGTGATGTAAACCCGCCCCGTCGCCAAATCCTTGACCGGCTGGTTCGCGCCCCGATGCCCGTATTTCAACTTGCCCGTTTTGAACCCCGCCGACAGCGCGAGCAGTTGATGCCCCAAACAGATGCCGAAAATCGGCGTGCCGGACGCGGCCAGTTTCTTTAAGTTTTCGATAACGCCCGCGTTGTCGGCGGGGTCTCCGGGGCCGTTGGACAGCATGATCCCGTCGAATTTCCTGCTTAAAATTTCCTCGGGCTTCGTATCGTGCGGGAATACCGTAACGGCGCAGCCGCGCTTGACCAATTCGCGGACGATGTTTTCCTTTAAACCGAAGTCCAAAAGGGCGGTTTTATAGAGTACTTTGTCGGGTTTCACGGCATACGCCTTTTTGACCGACGCGCCCGCGACGGAATTTTCCACCCGGTACGCTTTGATTTCGTCCAAATCGACGGATTTGGGGTCGGACGCAATGCGCCCGTTCATGACGCCGTGCTCGCGGATAATTTTGGTCAGCGCGCGCGTATCGATTCCGTACAGGCCGGGGATTTTTTTCCGCTTTAAAAGGGCGGAAATGTCCCCCTCGGAACGGAAATTCGACGGGGCGGCGCACCATTCCTTGACGACGTAGCCGCTCGCGTGGATTTTCGCGCTCTCGAAGTCCCCGGGGATCACGCCGTAGTTGCCGATCAGCGGGAATGTCTGGACGACGATTTGCCCCCTGTAACTCGGGTCGGTCAGCGTTTCCAGATACCCCGTCATGCCGGTGGTAAAAACGACCTCGGCCGTCACGTCGGCTTTGTACCCGAACGGCTTTCCGGTGAAAACCGTACCGTCCTCTAAAATTAAATATAAGTTGTTCATACTATTTTATAGGTAAGAGGTAAGAGGTAAAAGATTAGGTAATAGGTAATAGGTAATAAGTAATAGGTAAAAGGTAAGAGTGGTTAGTGTCGGTCAGAGTAGATTGCGCGAAAACCTGTCGTTTCGCTGGTCATTGCGAGGAGCGCACAGCGCGACGCGGCAATCTCTACCGGACAGAGGAACGCCCCGCGCGTTCTTTTAATTGTGCATTGTGAATTGTGAATTGTGCATTGTCCTGTCATTTCGAGCGAAGTCGAGAAATCTCCCACATTATGCGCAATGTCCTCTATCCTCTTGATGCGCAATGTCCTCTATCCTCTTGAAAATTCCCCTCCCTCGGAGGGGTGGACGCGAGCATCGCAGAGCGGACGGGGTGGTTGCGCATTATTCCGGCATTCTTTCCGTGCGCGCAGACCCTCAACCGATTGCGCTCAATTGCTCCGACAATACCTAGTACCTATTACCTATTACTTATTACCTAATCCTTTACCTCTTACCTCTTACCTCATCTTTTCCCTTTTCCCTCACTCTTGTTTGTCAAAACAAGAGGTGCAAAAGCCGCCGGCCTTGCATTTCGCGCAAGACTCCCTCAATCCTTCGCCGCTGATGTAGCCCAAACTGTCCGCGCCTATTTTAAGCCGTATCTGCTCCACGGTGGAGCCGTTCGCGATCAGGTTGCGCTCGTCGCCGATGTCCGTGCCGTAATGGCAGGTGTGGATAAAGGGCGGGCTGGACACGCGCATATGCACTTCCTTCGCCCCCGCCTCGCGCAGCGATTTGATAATGCGGGCGCAGGTCGTCCCGCGCACGATCGAGTCGTCCACCAGCACGATCTTTCTCCCCTCTAAATTGGCGCGCAGCGGGTTCAGTTTCAGCCGCACGGCGAACTCGCGCGCGTTCTGGTCGGGATAGATGAAACTGCGGCCGATATAGCGGTTCTTGACAAAGCCCGACACCAACGGCAAGCCGCTGCTCTCGGCGTACCCCATCGCCGCCTCTAACCCGCTGTCCGGCACGCCGCACACCGCGTCGGCCGGAGCGGGCCGCTCCCGCGCCAAAATCCTGCCCATGTTGACCCGCGCCTCGTAAACGCTCAAACCGTCAAGCACCGAATCCGGCCGCGCGAAATACACGTACTCGAAAATGCAAAAGCCGTCGCGTTCGCGCTCGCCGTAAATGAAACTTTTGATAATTTCGCCGTCGCGAATCACGACGATTTCGCCGGGCTGGACGTCGCGCAGGGTGCGGAAGCCGCAGGATTCAACGCCGCAACTCTCGCTCGACGCGCAAATCCCGTATTCGCCGACCCCCAAACACAGCGGCCTATACCCGTTTTTGTCGCGCACCGCGATCAACAGGTTGTCGCTCGACAGGATTATAAGAGAAAAGGCGCCGGCAAGTTCCTGAACCGCTTGCGTAACGCCTTCCGTAACATCGCGAGTAAGGGTGGTTTTATAGGCGATCAACGAGGAGATGACTTCGCTGTCGCTGCTGGCTTTAAAGTCGAGGCCGCGCGCCTCTAAATTTTTTCGCAACACGCCGGAATTGGTGAGGTTGCCGTTGTGGGCGACGGCCAAACGCCCCGTCAAGTATTCGGCCAAAAAGGGCTGAATGTTCTCCTCGGCGTTTTTCGCGCCCGCCGTCGAGTACCGCGTATGCCCGACCGCCAGCGTCCCCCCGTTCAGTTTTTCCAGCGCGGTTTCGTTGAACACCTCGCTCACGAGTCCGGAGCCTTTGTACAAACAGATCGTATGCCCCGACAGGGTCGCGATCCCCGCCCCCTCCTGCCCGCGGTGTTGAAGGGAAAGTAAACCGTTGTACGTCACGCCGGCCGCGCCTTTTCGTTTGAGGCTCGCGCCGAACAGCGCGCATTCCTCGTTAAGTTTGTCGTCGATTTGATTTATATCCTTATACATTATCATCGTTTTTAGAGGTAAGAGATGAGAGGTAAGAGGTTAGGTAATAAGTAATAGGTAATAGGTAAGAGGTAAGAGGTAAAAGGTTAGGTAATAAGTAATAGGTAATCGGTTCGGTCAGAGTGCATTGCGCCCAAACTCCTTGTCATTGTCATTTCGAGCGTAGTCGAGAAATCTCCCACATATTCGTTTTACTCCTGTCATTGTACCCATACTCCTGTCATTCTGTTGGCCGTGAAGATTCTTCGGCCGCATTGCGCCCAAAGTCCTTGTCATTTCGAGCGTAGTCGAGAAATCTCCCACATATTCGATTCGGTTGAGATTCCTCACGGCAAACAGAATGAGGACTTTGGGCGCAATGTTCTTTATCCGAACCTCTTACCTCTTACCTTTTACCTCTTACCTATTAACTATTACTTATTACCTAATCTCTTACCTCTTCCCTCTTCCCTTTTATCTTACCTAT